>NZ_JBFBBQ010000012.1:0-155669 GCF_040682775.1 Amycolatopsis sp. NPDC051106
GTCATCTACACTCTTGCTACTCCACTCTTCCCCACCCCGCCGCTCTCCCCATCTCGCTGGTTGTGCGCCCGCGGGGGGGGGGCCGGCCCCCCCCCCCCCACCACCGTCAACGCCAGCGCGGTGAGCGCCTTCCGCATTTAGCTGTTGCCTCCCGGCTTCGCGGTGGCCTTGCGGGCCCGGATGGTCGCGCCGGCCCCGACGCCGAGGCCGACGGCGCCGACGAGCAGGCCCGCCCCGCCGAGCCAGCGGGCGGTGTTGTCCGACGTCGCCGCGGCGGCTTCGGTGTGCTCGCCGGTCGTCGACGCCGTGTCCGCCGACATGTTCCCGTGCGCGTCACCGTCCGCCTTCGCGGCCAGCTTGACGGCCGGCGCGGGGTGCTCCGGCTCCTCGCCGCCCGCGGGGGTCGGCTGGTTCCAGTCGACGACCTTGCCGTCGCTGTAGGTCTGGTGCGCGGGGAACTCCACCTGGTCCACGTTGGTGGGCAGCGGGCCGAAGCTGACCGAGAACTCCTGGTAGTCCGCGGCCTTGAGTTCGCTGCCCGCCTGCGCGGTCCACGTCACCGCGGTGACGGCTTCGGTGATCTGGGTGCCGTTGTCCTTGGTGATCGGCGCCGGCAGCTTCGACTTCTTGACCTCGGCGGTCCAGCCGGGGACCGGCTTGGTCCGCACCGAGCCGATGCCGTAGTCCGCCTTGAAGTCGACGGCGACCTTCGTGGTGGTGATCGGGTCCTTCTCCTCGCTCGGCACGCGGAACACGATCGCGGCGTACCCGCCCTTGGTGGGCTGCGGGCCGTAGACGTTGGCGGTGACGTGCGCGGAAGCGACGCCCGCACCGAGGAGGCCGGCGATACCGACGGTGGCGGCGAGGAAACCGGCGCGCTTGAAGACGTGCTGGGACATGGGTTCACTCCTGATGAACTCAAGAAAGGGGTACGGCTCGGTTCGGGGACCGGCCGTCGTGGGGGATGAGCTGGGTTTCAGGAGTGGACGGGCGGGCCGCGCCGCCCGCGGATCCGGCGCAGGTCGACGCCGACGAGGTGGCCCGGCGCGTCGACGCGCACCGGGACGGACGCGGGCGCGGCCGGCACGGGCAGCGGGGTGAGCAGCCGCGGCAGGATCGCGCGCAGCACGGCGAGCACCGCGAGGAGCATCGCGTCCGCGCGGGCGAGCAGCAGCGCCGTGAGCACGGTCGCGACGGCGTGGGCCGTGACCATGCCGAGGCCGGTGCTGCCAGGCATCGCGTACATGTCGTGGTGGCCGGCGAGCGTGGTGAGCAGCAGGTGCATCACGAGCTGGGCGGCGCCGAGCAGGGCGATCGTGGCGGTGGTGCCGCGGGCCTTGCGGGTCAGCGCGGTCGTGGTCCAGCCGAAGAGGCCGGCCAGCAGCACGGTCATCGCCGGGTCGGGCAGGCCGCCGTCGGCGATCCGGTGCGCGGTCACGGACAGTGCCGTGGCGCACACGGCGAGCGATGCGCCGCGGGTAGCACCCAGCACGGCGGGACGCCGGGCCGGAACGCTCATGAAGAGCAGCCTAAGGGACCTGCTCCCGGGTGAACGTGTGATCCCGTGAAGTGAGCACACACCAGGTTCACGGACCACGCCACGCCGTGGTTCAGGCCATTTCTTGCCGATCACGCCGGGAAAGGCCAAGGTTGGCGAAACCGGTAGGCCGAAACGGGGGTTTGGTCCGGCGTCGCGCTGGGTACTGAGCCGTCGGTCAGGAACTAGCCCGTTCGGGTGAAGGCCTGCGCAAAGGCGGGAGAGCGGACACGGATGAACCTCTTCGACTACATCTCCGACCGGGCGAGCAAGCTCTGGCTGGAGGCTTACCTGCACACCAGCATGGTGGTGCAGTGCACGATCATCGCGGCGGTTCTCGGCGTGCTGATCGGGATCGCGGTCTACCGCAGCCCGATCGGTTCGGCGCTGGCCACCGCGCTGGCCAGCACGATCCTCACGGTTCCGTCGTTCGCCCTCCTGGGCCTGCTGATCCCGATCTCCGGGCTCGGACCGACGACGGCCGTGATCGCGCTCGTGCTCTACGGCCTCCTGCCGATCGTCCGGAACACCATCGTCGGGCTCGACGGCGTCGACCCGGCGATCACCGATGCCGCGCGCGGCATCGGGATGAGCCGCTTCGGCGTGCTCACCCGCGTCGAACTGCGGCTCGCCTGGCCGGCGATCCTCACCGGCATGCGGGTGGCCACGCAGATGCTGATGGGCATCGCGGTGATCGCCGCCTACGCGAAGGGTCCCGGCTTCGGCGCCGAGGTCTTCTCCGGGCTCACGAACGCGGGGAGCACGAACTCCCTGAACCAGGCCGTCACCGGCACGGTCGGGGTGGTCATCCTCGCCCTGCTGCTCGACGGCGTTTACGTCCTGATCAAGCGCTTCACCATTTCTAGGGGTGTCCGTGGCTGAGAACGAGGAAGTCTCCGGCGTCGAGATCGAGCTGGAGCACGTGACCAAGCGGTACCCCGGCACCCGCGAAGCGGCGGTCGACGACTTCTCCATGGTCGTGCCCGCCGGCAAGATCGTGGTCTTCGTCGGCCCGTCCGGCTGCGGCAAGACCACGACGATGCGGATGATCAACCGCCTGGTCCAGCCGACGTCCGGCCGGATCACCATCGGCGGCGACGACGCGCTGAAGCTCGACGTCGACACCCTGCGCCGCCGGATCGGCTACGCGATCCAGCAGGCCGGCCTGTTCCCGCACTTCACCGTCGCGCAGAACATCGGCGTGGTGCCCGGCCTGCTCGGCTGGGACAAGAAGAAGGTCAACGACCGGGTCGAGGAGATGATGGACCTGGTCGGGCTGGACCCGGGCGACTTCCGCGACCGCTTCCCGCGCCAGCTCTCCGGCGGCCAGCAGCAGCGCGTCGGTGTCGCGCGGGCGCTGGCCGCGGACCCGCCGGTGCTGCTGATGGACGAGCCGTTCGGCGCGGTCGACCCGATCACCCGCGGCAACCTGCAGGACGAGCTCCTGCGGCTGCAGGACGAGCTGAAGAAGACGATCGTGTTCGTCACGCACGACTTCGACGAGGCCGTGAAGCTCGGCGACAAGATCGCGGTGCTCGGCAACCAGTCGTCGATCATGCAGTACGACACACCCGAGGCGATCCTGGCCAACCCGGCCAACGACACGGTCGCCGGCTTCGTCGGCGCGGGCGCGTCGCTCAAGCAGCTGACGCTGCTGCGGGTCCGGGACGTCGAGCTGGCGCAGGACGCGCTGACCGCCATGGTCGACGAAGACCCGGCCGAGATCCGCAAGAAGCTCGAAGACCAGCGCAAGCAGTTCGCGCTGGTCCTGGACGCGCGCCGCCGCCCGACGCGCTGGGTGCACGCCCGCGACCTGACCCCGGGGGCGTCGCTGGCCAACGCGGGCAAGCCGCTGCGGGACATCGTCAGCCTGCAGTCGACGCTGCAGGACGCGCTCGAGGCGATGCTCGCCGAAGGCGGCTCGGTGCCGGTGACCGGCGCGCGCGGCGAATACGCGGGCACCATCCAGCTGGACACCGTGATCGCGACCATCCAGCAGCTGCGCGAGGAGCACACGAACGGCGAGGAGGTGTCCGCATGACGGCTGTCGTCGACACCGGTTTCAGTACCGAGTCCGGCTCCAAGCGCGCGGAACGCGTCCGGCTGTTCGCGCAGCCGGTCGTGGTGCTGGTGATCGTCGCCGTCACGCTGATCTGGGTGTTCTCCAGCGGCCTGACCGCGACCGAAAGGGCGACCCTCAACGCGACCTCCTTGTTCACGGCACTGGGCGACCACGTGCTGATGACGCTCGTGGTGACGGCGATCGTCGTGCTGGTCGCCGTGCCGCTCGGCGTGATCGTCACGCGGCCGTGGGCGCGCTTCCTCGCCCCGGTCTTCCTGGCGATCGCGAACATCGGCCAGGCCGCGCCCGCGCTCGGCGTGCTGGTGCTGTGGTTCATCGTCACCGGCGCGGTCGGCGGGCTGTGGGTGGCGGCGCTGCCGCTGGCCTTCTACTCGCTGCTGCCGGTGCTGCGGAACACGATGGTCGGCATCCAGCAGGTCGACGAGTCGCTGATCGACGCGGGCCGCGGCATCGGGATGTCGGCGACGGCGGTGCTGTTCCGCGTCGAGATGCCGCTGGCCGTCCCGCTGATCCTGGCCGGCTTGCGCACGTCGCTCGTCCTCGCGGTCGGCACCGCGACGTTCGGCATGTTCGTCAACGCCGGCGGGTTCGGGCTGCTGATCGACACCGGCTACAAGCTGAACCTGACCTCGGTCCTGGTGACCGGCTCGGTGCTGGCCGTCGCGCTGGCGCTGCTGGTGGACTGGCTGGGCGCGGTCGCCGAACAGTACTTCGGACCGAAGGGCCTGCGATGAAACTCCGGCGCATTACGGCGGTGTTCGGCGCGGCGGTGCTGGGCGCGACGCTCTCCGCCTGCGGGCTGACGGTCAACCAGGCGGTGCCCTACGACATCCAGCCGGGCACGATCCAGCCGATCCCGTCGCTGCAGGGCCTGAAGGTGACGGTGGGGTCGAAGGACTTCACCGAGAACATCATCCTGGCGTACATGGCCGAGATGGCCCTGACGGCGGCCGGCGCGGACGTCGTCGACCTGTCCGACATCAAGGGCTCCAACTCGTCGCGGCAGGCACTGCTGTCCGGCCAGACGGACGTCACGTGGGAGTACACCGGCACGGGCTGGATCAACTACCAGGGCAACGAGCTCCCGGTGCCCGGCGGCGAGAAGGCCCAGTACGACGCGACGGCCAAGGCCGACGAAGAGAAGTTCGGCGTCACGTGGCTGAACTACTCGCCGCTCAACGACCAGTACGCGTTCGCCGTCACCGAGGCGTACGGCGCGAAGAACAACCTGAAGACGACGTCGGACCTCGCGGCGTTCATCAAGCAGAAGCCGGACCAGGCGGTGTTCTGCCTGGAGACGGAGTTCACCAGCCGCCAGGACGGGTTCCCGGCCGCGGTGAAGGCCTACGGCTTCCAGAACCCGAAGATCGAGAACTTCGGCATCGGCACGATCTACTCGGCGGTCGCGGGCGGCACGTGCCCGGTCGGCGAGGTCTTCACCACGGACGGCCGCATCTCCGGGCTCAACCTGCGGGTGCTCGAGGACGACAAGAAGGCGTTCCCGCAGTACAACGCGGTCGCGACGCTGCGCACGGAGTTCATCAAGGCGCACCCGGACCTCCGCGGCCCGCTGGAGAAGATCAGCGCGGCGATCGACAACGAGCAGATGGTCCAGCTCTGCAAGCAGGTCGACGTCGACGGCCAGGACGCGGGCAAGGTCGCCCACGACTGGATGGTCAAGAAGGGCTTCGTGAAGTAGCCCCAAAGCCTCTGAAGGCCACCATGAGGGCACTGGCTGCCCTCATGGTGGCCTTCAGAGGCAAGGGCGTCAGATCCCCAGCCGGTTGAGCAGCTTGCCTTCCAGCCGCTCCAGCTCGCCGGCCACCGCGCGGTGCACGGCCTTGCGCCGCGCCGCCGGCATCCGCTCCGCCGCCCGCACCGAGGCCGACAGCTGCTCCAGCGTGCCCAGCGACTCGGTCACGAACGTCTTGTCCGCCGCCGACGCCTTGTCCGACTTCCCGAGGTCCCGGCAGCCGTCGGCCAGCCCCGCGATCCGGGCGTGCAGCGCCGCGCCGCGGCCGGTGTACGAGCCCAGCTGGTCGACCGCGACGCCCATCTTGCGCGCCTGGTAGCGGTCGTACAGCTCCCGCGCGGTACCCGCCGCGCGCACCGCGAACGGCGCGACCACCGGGATCACGACCGGGCCGAGCACCTTGGCCACCGCGACCGCGTTCTTCGCCCTCTTAGGGGTGAACCTGGCTTCACCCTCGACCTTGGCCTTGCGCGCCATGGCACCTCCTGCGACGTGTCGAGGTCGAACTTACTGGTCGCCCGGGTGGCGGGCATGTCGGCTCGGCGGTGGGAATCTAGAGTGATCTCCATGAAGGGCGAGGTGGTACTCGACGCGGGAGCGGTCAGCCGCTGCCGCCGGCGCGTGCACCTGGAGCACGATCCCGCGATGCGCGAGGTACCGCTTTCCCCGCCGGACCCCACCGCGCAGCAGCGGATCGACGACGCCGCCGCCCACCGCGAGGACATCGTCACGCGGTTGATGGCGGCGAACCCCGGCCACTGGGTGAAGATCGGGCGCGACCTCCCGGCCCACGAGCGCGTCGAGCGCACCGAACAGGCCTTCGCGGCCGAGGCGCCCTACATCTGGGGCGCGCTGCTGCCGGTCGACCCGGCCGGGCACCGGCGCGGCGGCATCGACCTGCTCGTGCGCACGGGCCGCGGGTACGTCCCGGTGCTCGTCGTGCGCCACCGGATCTCCGACCGCGGCACCGGCGCGATCGTCACCGAAATGACCGACCTGGACCCGGCGCACCGCGGCGCCGACGAGACCCGCAAGGTCCGGTCACAGCCGCGTGACCAGCTCCGGCTCGTACACATCCGCCGCATGCTGCAGACGCTCGGACAGGCCGACGAAAGCCTCACCCTCGGCGGCGTCATCGGCCTCGACGCCGACGTCGTCGTCTGGCACGACCTCACCGCGGGCACCTGGCCGGGCGGGCGCAGCGCGCTCACCGAGTACCAGGCCCGGTTCGCCGACCGGCTCGCGATCGCCACCGCGGCCGCGAACGGCGAGGAGCCGCTCGCCGAGCCGTCACGCGTGCTGGAGTGCCGCGGCTGCCCGTGGTGGCCGACGTGCGAGGTGACGCTCACCGAGTCGCGCGACGTCAGCCTCGTGGTCCGCGGCGAGGACGCGGTGGAGCTGCGCCGTGCCGGCGTGTCCACTGTGGACAAGCTGGCCGCGCTCGACCCGGCGGGCGAAGCGCCGGAGATCAACTGGACCGGCGTGACGTTCCCGGACGCCGTCGTGCTCGCCCGCGCCTGGCTGGCCGACCTGACGCTGGTGCGCCGCGTCGACCGGGTCGAGGTGCCGCGCGCCGACGTCGAGGTCGACGTCGACATGGAGAGCTTCGGCGACGCCGGCGCGTACCTCTGGGGCTGCCTGCTGACCGGGGCCGACATCGGGCTGGAGCCCGGCTACCGCGCCTTCGCGACGTGGGACCCGCTGCCCACCGGCGACGAAGCCCGGTCGTTCGCCGAGTTCTGGGCCTGGCTCACCGACGTCCGCGAGCGCACCGAAGCGGCCGGGCTGACCTTCCGCGCCTACTGCTACAACGCGCTCGCCGAGAACCGCTGGCTCTTCGGCTCGGTCGAGCGTTTCGGCGACCACCCGGGCATTCCCACGAAGAAGGAAATTCAGTCCTTTGTGGATTCCGAGGAGTGGGTCGACCTCTTCCGCAGCGTCACCGACCAGTTCCTCTGCTCCCAAGGGAAGGGCCTGAAGGTCATCGCCCCGGTGGCCGGGTTCGCTTGGCGCGACCCGGAGGCGGGCGGCGAGGCGTCGATGCGCTGGTACCGCGACGCCGTCGGCATGGACGGTGAGACGCCGGACGCGGAGCAGCGCGAACGGCTGCTGCGGTACAACGAGGACGACGTCCTGGCGACGCACGCGCTGCGGGAGTGGATCGACGCGCGGGCGCAGACGGAAGTCCCGTACATGTTCGATCTCTGAGTAGTTCGTCGACTAAGACACTTGCCAGCTGGCAGGTCTGTCGTATACTCGTCTGCGAGTACTCGTGAACGAGGAGTCGGCATGAAGAAGCGGAAGGTCGCCAGCATGCTGGGCCTGGCCGTGCTGTCCGTCGCGCTGGAACGCGCGATGCACCCGTACGAAATGGCGGCCGTGCTCAAGCAGCGCGGCAAGGACGCCGACATGCCGATCAAGTGGGGCTCGCTCTACACGGTCGTCGCGAACCTGGAAAAGCACGGCTTTTTGGAGGCCGTCGAGAGCGTCAAGGACGGCGGGCGGCCCGAGCGGACCGTCTACCGGATCACCCCGGCCGGGCGGGCGGAGTTCGAGGACTGGGTCCGCGAGCTCGTCGGCACGGTCGAGAAGGAGCCACCGCGGTTCCGGTCCGGGCTGTCCATGATCGGGATTCTGGGTCCCGACCAGGCGATCAGCCGGCTCCGGCAGCGGCTCGCCCAGCTCGACGAGCACGTCGAGGAGCAGCGGGCGGCCCTGGAGCGGCTACGGCCGTTGATGCCGCGGCTGTTCCTGGTGGAGGTCGAGTACGACATCGCGATGACAGAAGCCGAGGGGCGCTGGGTGCGCGGCTTCCTCGAAGAACTGACCACCGGCGCCCTGCCCGGCATCGATGCCTGGCGGCGCTTCCACGAAACCGGCGAATTCCCGGACGACCTGGGGGAGTTCGTGGAGAGGTAGGAACGATGGAGACGACCCGCAAGCACAAGGTGCCCGAGATGGAGGGCATCCAGGCGCGCTGGTACGCCAAGAACCGGGGGACCGAGGCGCAGCTCGCGCAGTACCGGCGGCAGGCCGCCGAGGTCACGTCCGGGCTGAAGGAGGGCGCCGACGTCCTGGAGGTGGCGCCCGGGCCGGGCTTCTTCGCCGTCGAGCTGGCGAAGCGCGGCTTCCGCGTGACCGGGCTCGACATCAGCCACACGATGGTCGAGATCGCCCGGGAAAACGGCGCGGGGCTGGAGATCGACTTCCGCCAAGGCGACATCACGCACGCGCCCTTCGACGCGGAGTCGTTCGACTTCCTCGTCTGCCAGGCCGCGTTCAAGAACTTCCGGCAGCCGGTGGCGGCGTTGAACGAGATGCACCGGGTGCTGCGGCCCGGCGGGTTCGCGGTGATCCACGACCTGAACCACGAGGCCACCGGCGCGGACATCGGCCGCGAGGTCGCCGGCATGAACGTCGGCGCGGTCGCCGGGTTCACGGTCCGGCAGACGCTGGGGTGGCTGCGGCGGCGAGCGTTCACCCGCGAGCAGTTCGAGGCGCTGGCTGCGGAGAGCGCTTTCGGCGGCTGCTCGGTGACGACCGACGGCATCGGCCTCGAAGTCCGTCTCACCCGCTGAGACGAGCTTTCCCTAGGAAAGATGCGTCCGAAGGCCCCTCGGATGCATCTTTCCTGGAGAAAGTGGCGCCCTCGGGGTCAGCGCGGGGCCATGCGGAGGGAGCCGTCCATGCGGATGACCTCGCCGTTCAGGTAGTCGTGGTCGATGAGCGACAGCGCGAGCTGCGCGTACTCGTCCGGCCGCGCGAGGCGCTTCGGGAACGGGATGCCGGCGGCGAGCGTCGCGCGGAACTCGTCGCTGACCGTGGCGAGCATCGGGGTGTCGACGATGCCCGGCGCGATGGTCAGCACGCGGATGCCGTGCGAGGCCAAATCCCGCGCGGCCGGCAACGTCATGCCGACGACCCCGCCCTTGGACGACGAGTAGGCGACCTGCCCGATCTGGCCGTCGAACGCGGCGATGGACGCGGTGTTGATGACGACGCCGCGGGCGTTGTCCTCGAGCGGCTCGGTCTTCGCGATCGCTTCGGACGCGACCGTGAGCACGTTGAAGGTGCCGATCAGGTTGATCTGGATGACCTTCGCGTACAGCGCGAGGTCGTGGCGGCCCTTCTTCGACAGGATCCGCGCGGACGGCCCGATGCCGGCGCAGTTCACCACCGTCCGCAGCGGCACACCCGACCCGGCCGCGGTCGCGACGGCCGCCTCGACCTGCTCGACGTCGGTCACGTCGGCCTCGACGTAGGTGACGCCGTCGACCTGCTCGGCCTGCTCGATGGACGGCGCCAGGTCGAGCGCGAACACCCGCGCGCCCTTGGCCGCGAGGGCCTTCGCCGTCGCCCCGCCGAGGCCGGACGCGCCCCCGGTGACGAGCGCCGCGGTGTCGGTGATCTGCATCTGTGCCGTTCCCTTCGCTGCTCTGAACTCCGGTCACAGGTTAACGCTCGTTCGCACGGGCGATTCGTGTCTTCGCTCACCGCTTTCGGGTACGACCGTTTCCGTTAGCGCGGTGGTCACGTCCGGCTGTCACCTTCAGCACCATGACGCCAGCTCGGATCGTGGTGGTAGGGACCGGTTACGTCGGCTTGACCACGGGGGCCTGCCTGGCCGGTCTCGGTCATTACGTCACCTGCGTGGACGTCGACCGCGCGAAGGTGTCCCGCCTGTCCGCGGGGCGCGTCGACATCCTCGAACCGGGGCTGACCGACCTCGTCGCCCGCGGGATTTCGGCCGGGCGCCTCCAGTTCGTCGTCGGCGCGCGTGACGCGGTCCGCGACGCCCAGGCGGTGTTCCTCTGCGTGCCGACGCCGATGGGGGCAGGCGGCTCCGCGGACCTGCGCGCGGTCGAGGCGGTGGCCGCCGAGATCGGCGACGTCCTGCCCGCCGGCTGCGCGCTGGTCACCAAGTCGACCGTCCCGGTCGGCACATCGAAGCGGATCGAGGAAATGCTCGGCCGCGCGGACGTGCCGGTGGTGTCGAACCCCGAGTTCCTCCGCGAGGGCACCGCGGTCGCGGACTTCCTCGGCCCGGACCGGATCGTCGTCGGCTCGGACGCCCGCGCCGCCGCGCACTGGGTCGGCGAGCTGTACGCCGAGCTGGCCGCGCCGGTCGTCGTCGCCGACGCGGCGAGCGCCGAGTTGGTCAAGTACGCCGCGAACTGCTACCTCGCGCTGAAGCTGTCCTACGTCAACTCGATCGCCGAGCTGTGCGAACGGCTCGGCGCGGACATCGATCTCGTCACCGAGGGCATGGGTTACGACCGCCGGATCGGCCGGACGTTCCTCAAGCCCGGCCCGGGCTGGGGTGGCTCGTGCCTGCCGAAGGACACGAGTGCGCTGGTCAAGGTGGCCGAGTCGGTGAACTACGACTTCAAGATGCTGACCTCGGCCATCGACGAGAACATCGCCCAGCGCGACCGGATCGTCGCGAAGATCGCCGGCGCGGTCGGCGGCACCCTGGCCGGCGCGCGCATCGGCGTGCTGGGCCTGGCGTTCAAGGCCGGCACGAACGACCTGCGCGACTCGCCCGCGCTCGCCGTGTCGTCGGTGCTGTGCGCGCTGGGCGCCGAGCTGACCGCCTACGACCCGGCCATCGACGGCGGGATCGACGGGATGACCGTGGTCGACGACGCCTACCAGGTCGCGAAGGACGCCGACGCCGTCGTCGTGCTGACCGAATGGGCCGAGTTCAAGCACCTCGACTGGACGGCGATGGCCGAGCTCATGGAGGGCATCGACGTCGTCGACACGCGCAACCTGCTCGACCCGCGGGTGATCGTCGACGCGGGGCTGTCCTGGCAGGGCGTCGGGCGGCCGCGGGCGGCGGCGCGAATCAAGGTTTCTTGACGCGCCGCTCTTGGCTAGGCTGGCCGCACGGCATCGCGTGTCGGTCACCGGCTGGGTGAGGCATGGAGGTGGCGGGAGTGCCCCGGAGGCATTTCAACCGTGTCAGTATCCGTTTCCGTTGAATTGAACCATTTGATCGTCCCGTCCCGGAACAACCGGGAATCCGCCGAATTCCTGGCGAACCTGCTCGGCCTCGAAGTCGGGGAGGAATGGGGTCCGTTCATTCCGGTCGAGACGCGCAACGGCGTCCGCCTGGACTTCGCGACCATCCCTGAGCAGGACCTGCGCCTGCAGCACTACTGCTTCCTGATCCCGGAGGACGACTTCGACGCCGTGTTCGCGCGGCTCGTCGAAACGGGCGTGACCTACCACGCCGATCCGATGGGGAAGCAACTCGGCGAAATCAACCACAACCACGGCGGCCGCGGGGTCTATTTCCTCGATCCCGGCGGCAACGGGATGGAAATCATCACGCAGCCGTACGAGCCGGAACGGCGTCGTCCGACGTCCTGGTAAAGCGCATCCTGGTAAAAGTTCCTTAGCAATGCGTACTATCGGGGCATGTTCACGACGAGGCCCGAGCTGGCCGGCACCTTCGGGATGGTGGCATCGACGCACTGGCTGGCTTCGGCCACCGGGATGGCGGTGCTGGAAGACGGCGGCAACGCGTTCGACGCGGCGGTCGCCGCCGGGTTCGTCCTGCAGGTCGCCGAGCCGCACCTCTGCGGCCCGGCGGGCCAGGTACCCGGCCTCTTCGTGACGGCGGACGACCCGACCCCGCGGGCGCTGGCCGGTCAAGGCCCGTCGCCCGCGGGGGCCACGCCCGAGCACTTCGCGTCGCTGGGGCTGGACCTCATCCCGGGCAGCGGCCTGCTCCCGGCGACCGTCCCCGGCGCGTGGGACGGGTGGCTCCTGCTGCTTCGCGACTACGGCACGAAGCCGCTTCGCTCGGTGTTGTCGTACGCGATCGGCTACGCGCGCCACGGCGTCCCGCTGGTGTCGCGGGTCGGGGACACGATCCGCGCCGTCGAGCGGCTGTTCGTCGAGCACTGGCCGACGTCGGCTTCGCTCTGGCTGCCGGACGGCAAGCCGGCGTCCGGCCTGCACCGCAACCCGGCCCTGGCGGACACCTGGGAGCGGCTGCTGAGCGAGGCGGAGTCCGTTTCGGGCCGTGAAGCGCAGATCGACGCGGGACGTCGTGCCTGGTCACAGGGTTTCGTCGCCGAAGCGATCGACGCGTTCAGCCGGCAGGCCTTCCGCGACGACTCCGGCCGCGACCACGCGGGCCTGCTGACCGGCGACGACCTGGCGTCGTGGTCGGCGTCGTACGAGGACCCGGCGTTCGTGGACGTCGACGACTGGCGCCTGGTCAAGATGGGCGGCTGGACGCAGGGACCGGCGTTGCTCCAGCAGGCGCTGCTGCTGCACGGCTTCCGTGACGAGCTGTCCTATGTGGACGGCGTGCCCTCGGAACGCACTGTGCACCTGGCGACCGAAGCGGCGAAGCTGGCTTTCGCCGACCGGGAGGCCTGGTACGGCGACACCGACGTGCCGCTGGACGTGCTGCTTTCCGCTGACTACACCGACGCCCGGCGCGCGTTGATCACCGACACGGCGTCCGCCGAGCTTCGCCCCGGCGACGCCCGTGGCCCGGCCCGGCTCCCCGCGATCCTGGACTCGCTGCAAGGGGTCCAAGCGGGCGGCGGCGCGACGGGCGAACCGACGGTCGGTCCGCAGGGCCAGACGCGCGGCGACACGGTCCACCTCGACGTCGTCGACGCGGCGGGCAACCTCGTCTCGCTGACGCCGTCGGGCGGCTGGCTGCAGTCGAGCCCGACGATCCCGTCGCTGGGCTTCTGCCTCGATTCGCGCGGGCAGATGTTCTGGCTGGAGCAGGGCCTGCCCAACTCGCTGGCGCCGCGCAAGCGCCCCCGGATCACGCTGTCGCCGTCGCTGGCCCTGCGCGACGGCGTCCCGACCTTGGCGTTCGGCACCCCGGGCGGCGACCAGCAGGACCAGTGGCAGCTGTGCTTCTGGCTGGCCCACGTGTACGGCGGCCTGAACCTCCAGGAGTCGATCGACTCCCCGGCCTGGCACACGACGGCGTTCCCGAGCTCGTTCTACCCGCGCTCGTGGAACCCGCGCGAGCTGGTGGTGGAGTCCCGGCTGGGAACGTCCACTTTGGACGCGCTGCGCGCCCGCGGCCACCAGCTGGTGGACGCGGGCGACTGGGCATTGGGCCGCCTCTCGGCGGTCTCCCGCTCCGATGGCCTGCTTCGCGCGGCGGCCAACGCCCGCGGCATGCAGGGCTACGCGGCCGGGCGTTAGCTGCCCGGACGTTCCCAGAGCCAGAACTCGATGCCCTGGTTGTCCGTGCAGTCGGCGGTGTTGCCGTACGGGTGGTTCTCGACCTCGCCCGCCCGGCCGCCCTGTTCGGTGACCCGGGCGCGGGCCGCGGCGAGGTCGTCGACCGCGTACATCAGCTTCCAGCCCACTTGGCGGTCGCCCGCCCACAGGCCGCCTTCGAGACCCGGGCCCGAGAACGACCAGGCGTCCGAAACCGAGCCAGGCGTGAACTCCCAGCCCAGTACCGCGCCGTAGAACGACTTCGCGGGCTCGGCCTCCGGGACCTGGAACGTGAAGTACATGGCCTCGCCCGGCTTCGCCGCCGGCGGCGCGGGCTTGGGGGTCGCCTGCGAGACCAGCCATCGCTGGCCGAAGGGGTCGCGGAACGAGCCGCCCCGGCCGTACGGCGAGTCGCTCACCGCGCGGATCAGCGTCGCGCCCAGCTCCAGGGCCCGGGTCACGCTGACGTCCGCGTCCGGCACCTCCACCCGCACCGACGCGCCCCCGGCCTGGGGCGCGACGTGCCCGATCTCCGGGTACTCCTCGGCGAGCATCAGCACCGCGTCGCCGATGGCCAGCTCGGCGTGCCCGATGCGGCCGTCGTCCATGAGGATCGGCTCGCCGCGCCGCACAGCGCCGAAGACGTCGACGTAGAAGTCGAGCGCGGCGCGCGCGTCGGACACGGCGAGGTAGGGCGTCAGCGAGCGCAGTTCGGCGTGGGTGGCCGGCGCTTCCGAAGTGGTCGTCATATCGGCTCCGTTCAAGATGACGCGACGCAGGTTGTCGCGCAGTTCGGCGGCGAAGTCCGGGTCGGGCGCGACCCGCTCGGAGGGCCGGCGAAGCGCGTCGAAAGGCTCAGGCATCGCGACCCTCCTTCTCCTCGTAGGCGCGCCGGAACGCGGCACGGGCCCGCACGAGCAACGCCTCGGTGGCGTGCACGCTGCGCCCCAGGTGGCCGGCGACCTCGGGCACGCCGAGGCCGTCGACGTACCGCAGGGTCAGGGCCGCGCGGTGGTGTGGCCCGAGGGCTTCGAGCACCTGTCTCGCGCGCAGGGCGTCGAGCCGCTCGTTCCACGGGTCCTCGACGTCCGGCGCGCTGTCGTGCACCAGCCGCAGCCCGCGTTCCTCACGTTCTTTGCGCCGCCAGTGGTCGGCGAGCTTGTGCCGGGCGACGCCGATCAGCCACCCGGTGCTCACTGGAGGTGCGTATTCCTTGCGACAGGCGGCGACCGCCCCGAGGAACGTCTCGGACGTGAGCTCCTCGGCGAGCGTGCGGTCACCGCACCGGGACAGCAGGTACCCGTAGACCTCCGGCAGCGCGGTCTCGTAGAGCCCGAGCAGCGCGAAGGCCGGGTCCGGTCGCACCCGTGGTTCCGTCACACCCTCATAGTCGTCCGGCGCGCGCCTTTTCCGACGGGTGAACTTCGCCTTTTTTCGGCGGCCAGCTCACCCGGATGGTGACGACGTGGTCCCGCCGCCCGGGAAAGAGCCGGTAGACGCTGACGACGAACGTCCCGGGCCGCGCGCGTTTCCGGGACAGGTAGTCGTGCGCGCAGGCGGTCCCGTACCGGACGGTCCACCCCTGGTACCGCTCGCTGCGGTGCTCGAGGACGAACCCCATGTCATCGACGAGTTCGGTGTATTCGTGCACCCTGCGGTCGCCGGCCTCGCGCCGGTATTCGAGCTCGTGGGGGTAGCCGTACCTGTCCATGACCTGCAGGTTCTCGACGCAAGTCAGCACGACGCGGCCGGAAAGAGGGAATCCCACTTCGGGCCGCCCACCCTACGATTCGTGGTTGATCGACAGCGAGGGGTGACCACCATGGATCGGCCGACCAAGCCGAACTACCGGCGACGCCAGCTCGGCCGCACCCTGCGCAAGCTACGCGAGGCAGCCGGGCTGAGCCAAGAGGACGCGGGCCGCCCGCTGCGGTTCTCGACGTCGAAGATGAGCCGGATCGAGCAGGGCTACATCCCGGGCTACAACGACTTCCTGGCGCTGCTCGACCGCTACGGCATCATCGCCTCGGACTACGGCGAGTACGTGCGGATGTTCGACTACGCCAAGGAGAAGGGCTGGTGGCACGCGTTCGGGCTGAGCGATCGCGGTTTCGTGAGCGTGGAAGCCGAAGCGTCACGGATTCGCACCTACCAGCTCGGTTTCGTGCCGGGCTTGATGCAGACCGAGGCGTACATGCGCGAGACCTTCGCGGCCGCGCGCGAGTTCGAAGGAAGGGACCTCGAAGCTCAGGTGCAGGTCCGCTTGCATCGGCAGCTTCGGCTGACCGAAGAGCCTGTGCTGGAGTTGCACGCCATCGTCGACGAGAGCGCCTTGCGGCGTGATCCGTGTGATCGCGAGCAGTTGCTCCGCTTGCTCGATGTTTCCGCTCTGCCGAACGTCACCTTCCAGGTGATTCCTCAGGCGGTGGGCTCGCACGACGGGCTGTACAGCAACTTCATCGTCGCCGGATTTCCCGAGCGGTCCGAGCCTGATCTCGCCTACCTCGAATACGGGTTCGGATCGCTGCAGATCGAGAAGGAGGCCGAGGTTCGCGGTGCTAGCCTGATGTTCGAGCATCTCGCCGATCTGGCGTTGGACGATGGCGATTCTCGTGCGCTGATCGAGCGGATGATCACCTGACCGGGAGGGCGCACAGTGGATCGGTGGCGGAAGAGCAGCTACAGCGGCGGGTCCGGCAACAACGGCGACTGTGTCGAGGTTGCCTTCACCGCCGCCACCATCGCGGCGCGGGACTCGAAAGCCCCCGCGGCCGGGGCACTAGAAGTGCCACCGGCCGCTTGGTCCGCGTTCCTCTCCGCCGTCACACCCGGGGGTCCGGCAACCGCCGCCCGGTGATCGTCACGATCACCGCCAGCACCGCCACCACCCCGATCACCAGCGCGAACGCGTCCCGGCTCCCCAGCGAACCCGAAAGCGCCGCGTACAAACTCCCCAGCGTCGCCACGCCCAGCGCCAGCGCCGTCTGCTGGTTCGTCGTCATCACGCCCGAGCCGACCCCCGCCAAATCCGTCGGCACGTGGGACAGCACGATCCGGAACAACGTCGTCATCGCGAGCCCGTTGCCCACGCCGATCGCCACCATCGCCGGGGCGAGATCGAGGATCGTCACGTTCGGCCAGGCCGCCAGCGTCGTGCACAGCAGCGCCACCATGCCGACCGCCACGATCGCCCCGCCCGCGGGCACGACCTTCTGCCCGTAGCGCGCCACCAAGCGGCTGCTCAGCATCGACACCGCGAAGTACGCGACCGCCATCGGCGTCAACGCGCCTCCCGCACCCAGCGGGCCGAAGTGCAGGCCCTCCTGCAGCGTCATCGCGTACACGAACATGAACGAGCCGAACGCGACGAAGAACGGCACCGCCACCATCAGCCCGCGCCGCACGCTGGGCAGCCGCATCACCGACGGCGGCAGCAGCGGCGTGCCACCCTGGCGCTCCAAGCGCCGTTCGACGTGCACGAACGCCGCCGCCGCGAACGGGGACAGCACCAGCAAAACCACCGTCCACCACGGCCAGCCCAGCGCACGGCCCTCCATCAGCGGCAGCAGGAGGGAAATCAGCGCCACGGCCAGCAGCAGCGTCCCCAGCCGGTCGACGCCCACCGGGTTGTGCGCGCGGCTCTCCGGCAGGCGGCGGGCCATCACCAGCACCACCAGGCCGATCGGTACGTTCAGCAGGAAGATCGGCCGCCAGCCGGTGCCGAACAGGTCCGCCGCCACCAGGCCCCCGCCGAGCAGCTGGCCGACCACGGTCGACAAACCGCCTGTCGCGCCGAAGAGCCCCAGCGCGCGCGAACGCTCTTCGCCGGACGTCGTCGCCTGGATGATCGAAAGGACCTGCGGCAGCAGCATCGCCGACGCCGCCCCCTGCGCGGCGCGGGCGATCACCAGCGTGGTCGCCGTCGGGGCGAGTCCACAGGCCAGGGACGTCAGCGTGAACAGCCACAGCCCCGCGAAGAACAGCCGCCGCCTGCCGAACGAGTCGCCGAGACGGCCGCCGACCACCAGCAGCACCGCGTACGCGATGCCGTAAGCGGCCACCACCAGTTCGAGGGTCGCCGTGGACGCGTGGAGGTCGGCATTGATCGTCGGCAGCGCGACGTTGACGATGAAGAAGTCGATGATGGGCAGTGCTGCCCCCAGCAGCACCGTGACCAGGCCGGCGGGGGTCAGTCCCGGCCGGGCCGGGGCGCCGGAGGTGATCGGCGCGAGTTGGGTCGTCGTCATGACTACTACGATCGACCCGGATTCAAACTAGTACCAGTTGCTGTTTATCCGGGTACCGCCACTACCTGGTACCAGGTTCGGGCGCGTGCGATCCTGGCACCATGACCACCGCCGTCGAATCCGAACTCCGTCGCCAAGAACTCGCGAGGTTCCTGCGCAGCCGGCGTGAGCGGATCACGCCCGAGCAGGTCGGCCTCCCGCTGCTGGGCCGCCGCCGGACGCCGGGGCTGCGTCGCGAAGAGGTCGCGCAGCTCGCCGGCGTCGGGGTCACCTGGTACACGTGGCTCGAGCAGGGGCGCGACATCAACGCGTCCGAGCAGGTGCTGCAAGCGATCGCCCGCACCCTGCGGCTCGACCCGCACGAGCACACGCACCTCTTCCGCCTGGCCGGCGCGCCCGAGCCGGAGAGCGAGAAGGACTGCCAGGTCATCTCGCCGCAGCTGGAAATGATGCTGAAGAAGCTCGAGCCGTACCCGGTCGCGGTGCGCAACGCCCGCTGCGACCTCCTCGGCTACAACCGCGGCTACGCCTGGCTGATGGGCGACGTCGACGCGATCCCGTTCGAGGACCGCAACACCCTGGTGCAGTGCCTGCTCAACCCGCAGTGGCGCGAGCGGATGCTCGACTGGGACACGAACATCCCCCGCGTGATCGCGTCCTTCCGCGCGGCGATGGCCGAGCACGTCGCCGAGCCCGCGTGGAAGAACCTGGTCAAGCGGCTCAAGGCGGAGTCGCCGCTGTTCGCCGAGCTCTGGCCGCACCACGACGTCAACTCCGAGCCGATCCGGACGAAGCGGTATATGCACCCTGACGTCGGGCTGCTGCGGTTCAACTTCACCTACCTCTACTCCGGCCGCCGCTCGGAGATCACGGTGTCGACCTACACCCCGGCCGACGAGGAGACGGCGGCGAAGCTGCCCCTCATGTTCGACTGACGACGTACGCCGGCGGTGCGCTTCGAGACGGACGCGCCGCCCGGCCGCGACCGGTAGTTTTCGCAGCATGAGATGGCCGCCGTGGGTGGGACGCGTGGTGCGCACCATCGTCGTCACCGCATTCGTGCTCGGGGCGACCAGCGGTGCCTCACGCTGGCAGCCCGGCGCGGCGCCGATGACCCCGCTCGCGGCCGCGTGGCTCGCCGCCACCGGGCTGACCCTGCTGCTCGTCCACCGCTTCCCGCTGACGCTCTTCCTGGTCACGGCCGCCTCGGCGCTGGGCTACTACGCCTCCGGCCTGCCCGGTGGGCCGGTCATCCTCGTGCCGACCATCGCGTTGTTCGTGCTGACCCGGCAGCGGGGGCCGCTCACCGCGGGCAGCACCGGCACCGCCGCACTCGCCGCCGCCTACGTCGTGCACGTCGTCACGACCAGGTCGTTCGCGCTGGAGGCGGGCGCCGGGTTCGTCGTCGTGTGGCTGATCGCCGTCATCGGGGTCGGGACCGCCGTCCGCTACCAGCTCGACGCCCTCGCCGCCCGCCGCGACCAAGCCGACGAGCACCGCCACCGGCTCGCCGAGCAGGAACGGCTGCGGATCGCCCGCGAGGTGCACGACGTCGTCGCGCACAGCCTCGCCATGATCAACGTCCAGGCGGGCGTCGCCGCGCACGTCGCCGACCGGCGGCCCGAGCAGGCGAAAGAGGCGCTGCTCAACATCAAGGCGGCCAGCGCGTCCGCGCTCAAGGACCTGCGCGCGACCCTGGCCGTGCTGCGCTCGGGCGAGGACAAGGCGCCCGCGCCGAGCCTCGCCCAGGCCGCGGAACTGCTGGAACACGCGCGCGACGCCGGGCTCACGGTCGACGTCCACGGTGAGGCCGGCGACCTCCCGGCTCCCGTGGACGCGGCCGCGTACCGGATCCTGCAGGAGTCGCTGACGAACGTCGTCCGGCACGCCGACCAGCCGAAACACGTCGACGTCCGGTTCGAACGACGCCCGGGCGCCTTCACTCTCCGGGTGCGCGACGACGGCCGTGGCACCACGCAGCCGACGCCCGGCCACGGCCTGCGGGGCATGGGCGAACGCGCCGCCGCGCTCGGCGGGCGGTGCACCGCCGGGCCGGTCGACGGCGGTTTCGAAGTGTGCGTCGAGCTACCGATCGAGGGGGAAGCATGATCCGCGTCCTGCTGGCCGACGACCAGGTCCTGGTCCGCGCCGGGTTCCGCGTGCTGCTGGAGACCGAAGACGGCTTCGAGGTGTGCGGCGAGGCGGGCGACGGCGAGCAAGCCGTGGCCGGAGCGATCGCGCACAAGCCGGACATCGTGGTGATGGACGTCCGGATGCCGGGCGTCGACGGGCTCGAAGCCACTCGCCGGATCACCGCGAACCCCGACCTCGCCGGAACGAAGGTGCTGGTCTTGACCACCTTCGACGTCGATGAGTACGTCTACGAGGCGTTGCGCGCGGGCGCCAGCGGGTTCCTGCTGAAGGACACCGAGCCGGTCGAGCTGCTGCGCGCGCTGCGGGTGGTGGCGAGCGGCGAGGCGCTGCTGGCGCCGACGGTCACGCGGCGGCTGATCCAGGAGTTCGTCGGCCGCCCGGAGAACCGGAGCATCGACACGAATGCCGTCCGGCAGATCACCGACCGCGAGCGCGAGGTGCTGGGCCTGGTGGCGGGCGGCATGTCGAACGACGAGATCGCCGCTCACCTGGTGATCTCCACGGCGACGGCCCGCACCCACGTCAGCCGCATCATGACGAAGATCGGCGCCCGCGACCGGGCGCAGCTGGTGGTGCTGGCCTACGAGTCGGGGCTGGTCACCCCGCGCCACTCCGCCTGACCCGGCGTACCACGCGGAACGCCCGGACCAGGAACACGATCGCGACGGCGGCGACCAGGAAGATCCAGATCATGTCGCCTCCTTCCCACGGCCGATGCTCTGCTTACAGGGCGTCCGGGAGTGGGACGGCGTTCATCGACACGGCGGAAGTCACACCTTCGGGCTACTCCGGGACCTTCTGCAGCCAGATGTTCCCGCCGGAGTTGCCCGCCAGCTCGGGGACCCGGCCTTCCAGCAGGTCGCGGTGGTGCGCCCACATGAACTGCTGGTACCAGCGGATCTCGAAGCGCCGGTTGTACATCAGGAACGCCCGGAGCAGGTAGTCCTCCTGCCACGCGCGCCCTTCGACCAGCCAGTCCATCGGGTACTCGAAGGGGAAGAAGACGTCGTGGACGTGCACCCACACGCCGTCGTTGAGGCGGGGGAGCACCTCGAAGAACAGGTAGTTGACGTCGGAGCCCGCCTTGACCACGTGGGTCGAGTCGATGAACAGTACGTCGCCGGCCTGCAGCTGCGCGAACGTGTCCAGTGGGACGTCCTGCACCGCCTGGCCGAGCACCCGGACGCGGTCTTCGTCGCCCGGCCGGAACAGGCTTTCCAGCAGCTGCGGGTACGGCTCGACGCAGGTCAGCTCCAGCTCGGGGAGCCAGCCGTCGGCCGTGTCGAGCGTCATCGCCGTCGAATAGCCCGAGCCGACCTCGATCATCCGCTTCGGGCGCAGGTGCCGGAGCATCGTGTGCAGGATGATCGCGTCCGACCACGAGTACGCGGTGTTCTCGTAGAAGTACCGGTGCTCTTGCGAGCGCTCGGCGGTGAACGGGAGGTCGCCGGCGAGGTCCGCGAGCGCGCCGAACAGCTCGATCTGCTCCGCCTCCCGCAGGTCGATCGCCGGGGGACGGGCGTCGATGTCGAACATCGACGCGGCCCGGTGCCCGATCTCCTCCTTGGAGGCGAACGGCGAGTAGAAGTGCCCGGGGGGCACCCACGTGCGGTACTGCTCCTCGAACGCCTGCTTCTCCTCGACGACCTCGGCGTGGCGCGCGAGCAGCTCGTCGTGGTGGTTCATCAGGCTGTCGTAGCGCGCCGACAGCTGATCGAGGCGTGCCGTCAGCCGGCTTTCGCGGACCTCGAGGTCGTCGTACGACTTCCGGGCGACGGCGTAGCGCTTGACCAGCTGGCGAAGCCGCTTCTCGAGCTGCATGTCAGCTGTTCGTGCGCTCGGTCGGCGGCGCCTTCTGGACCTGGGCGTCGAGCAGCGTCTTGAACGAGTCGAGCGTCGCTTCCTTGTCCGTGCCGTACGCGTCGACGATGATCACCCGGTTGTACAGGACGTACACCGCGCGGTAGACCGTCTGGCCACCGCCGTCCGGCGCGGCGAACACCGGCACGCCGTGCAGCGACAGGTCGCGGCTGGCGGTCAGGCCGCCCTCCTGCTGGGCGTTCGCGTACTCCTGGGCCACCGGGGCGGTGGACTGCTTGTCCGGCATTTCGAGCGCGTACAGGCCGAGCGTCACGTCGCCGTCGGTCGTGGTCTTGAGCAGGCCCTCGGTCATCCCGCCCTGCTTGAGCCGTTCGGTCACCGTGGGCGGCAGGAACTTCGCCGACTCCAGCTTCGCGATGTCGAACGTGCCCCCGCCGGCGCGGGTCTTGCCGGCCGGCGTCACCAGGGACGCGGCGTTGTCACTCGGTTCCGGCTTGGCGGCCGGCGGCTCCGGCAGCGGCTTGGTCGTCGGGGCCGGCGGCGGCTGCTGGCTGGTGCTCTGGGCGACCGGCGGCGTGTTCCCGCCGTTGTCCTTGATGAACAGCGCCCAGACGCCGAACCCGAGACCGGCCAGCACGACCAGCCCGATCGCGGCGAACGCGATCTTCTTGCCCTTGCCGGACGACGGCTGGGTCTGGAACGTCTCGGGGCCCTGGCTGATCCAGCCCGCGTTGGTGTTCGCCGGGCCCATCGGCGGGAAGTCCGAGCCGCCCCACGGCGGGCTGACGTCCTGCGGCGCCGCGCCCCACGGTTCCGGCTGCTGCTGCGGCCGGGCGAACCCGCCGGCCGGCGAGGGCTGGTTGTAGTTCGGCTGCATCGGCTGGGGGAAGCCGCCCGAAGGCGAGTTCGGGTGCTGCTGCTGCCACGGCTGCACGACCTGGGTGCGCTCCCCGCCGCCCGCGTCGGCGTTGGACACGACCTGCGTGGCGTCCGCCGAACCGCCCGGGTCGGAGGTGGGCGGCTGCTGCGCCGGCGGTGACACCGGCGTGATGATCTGGGTCTCCGCGGCGGTGGACGGCTGCTGCTGCGCCGGGCTGTCGTTGGCCGTGACGGCCATGCTCAGCACGCGATCACGCCGGGTCCGGTACTCGTCCGCGGTCAGGCTCCCCGCTGCGAGCTCCTCGTCCAGCCTGCGCAGCTCTTCCTGCCAGGTCACCCCGGTACCCCCTTCGGGTAGGTCGTCCCGAAACCATGCGAACGTGCGGGTGTGCGGCCGGACACCCTCCTGGCCGCACGCAGTCATTGTGCACGGGTGCCTTCACCCGTTGGCGGCCACCACCCCGTCGTTACCGACGCGAGTCACCGGCCGACCGGCGAGGTCAGCGCGGGTGCCGGGCGAGTGCGTTCGCCAGCTCGCCGATCGTCTGGTCGCGCAGCAGGGACGACGACCCGCCGGTGACGCTGCGCTCGACGAATTCGAAGGTGACGACGTCCCGGTCGGCGAACATCTCGGCCAGCTGGTTTTCGTTGCTTTCGGCCACCGTGTCGCCGTGCACGATGGTGACGTCCTGGCAGGTGGCGGCCAGGTAGGGCGTCGCGAACTGGGTGAAGGAGTCGGCCACGATGCCGACCTTCGGGGCGATCGAACCGACCGGCCGCGCGCCGTCCGGCTGCGTCAGGTGCAGCGGCGAGCGGAAGTCGCTGGCGATGTAGCGGGTGCGGTCCGCGCCGCCGTCGGTGCTGAGGCTGTACGTCGGCAGCGTGCGCTGCTCGGTCCGGCCGAGCACGCGGGCCAGGTCCGCCGGCCACGGCCGGACGCCGTCGGGCGCGGCCCGCCAGTTCGTCGTGCTGCCGGGGGTGATCGCCTGGCCCAGCGCGTAGGTCATGACCAGCCCGCCGTCGTAGGACCAGTGCGTGTCGTTCGGGTCGTAGAGCGGCCGGCCGAGCCGCTGCTTGGCGTCGGCGAGCGCGGGGCGCAGGTCCAGCGCACCGGTTTCGCGCGGCACCCGGTTCCAGAAGTCGGTGGTCCGCGCCTGGGCGCACGACTTGCCGACGAAGTCGTCCGGCAGGTGGGACGGCTCCTCGGTGTACTTGTCCGGGGCGAAGACCAGCACGAACCTGCGCCCGGAGTTCTCGACGGCCGCCCGCAGCCGCTGCAGCGCGGAGACGACGTGGTCGACGTCCATCACCGGCCGGCACTTCGCGTTGACGTCCTCGCCGAGGTACAGCCAGCCGTCCTTGCCCGGGATCACCTGCGGGTAGACGTATCCGGGGACGTCGCCGGTGCCGGCGGGCCGCTGGCCCTGGTCGATGCCGACGGTGTCGTGGTTGGTCCCCTGCCCGGAGCCGGGCGGGTCGCCGAAGACGCCGGTGCCGATGCCGTCCGCGGCCTGGACGCCGGCCTGCCGCAGCGGCAGGTGGTCGGTGGCCCAGCCGGTCAGCCCGGTGAAGAACCCCCAGCCGTCGCCGAGGCCGGGGAACGGCCGCAGCGGCCGGTTCTCGAACGCCGTCGGCTGCACCCCGGCGACCCACAGCAGCACCGGGGCCATGAAGAAGACGATCGCGCACGTCAGCGCCGTGCGCTGCCGGCTGCTGTGCCGCGGGCGGTAGAGGTTGTGCTCCTTCGGGAGCCACGACTCCGGCGTCAGCGGCAGTTTCCCGTCGGCGGGTGACTGCGGACGGAGTCGGGACGGCACGCCCGTATCCTAGCGCCGGGCCGGAGCCGGACGAGCCGGAACCGGGGATGCGGGGAATGGCGATGAGCGACCGGGGACCCGGCTACGAGCAGCGCCTGGCGCGCGAGCGGGAGACGTTCGCCGGTCAGGTCGAGGTGCACGGCAACCTGCCGCCGTCGGCCCACCACTGGTCCGAGCGGCACACGCGGCCGAAGCTCGAAGCACTCGGCGTCCCGAGCATCGAAGAGCTGATCGTCGGTGAGATCGGCGAGCGGGCGGAGCGCCTCGGCCGGGACGTCGTCGTGCTGTCGCTCGGCAGCGGCAACGGCGACCAGGAGCTCGGCTGGCTGCGCACGCTGACCGCGGCCGGCCGGACCAACGTGCGGCTGCGGCTGCTGGAGCTGAACCCCGACATGCAGGCGCGCGCGGAAGCGTCGGCGCGGGAGCTGGGCTTCGCCGACCGGGTCGAGCTGATCACCGCCGACTTCAACACCTGGCGCGCCGACACCGCCCACGACGTCGTCGTCGGGTACCAGGCGCTGCACCACGTCCTCGACCTCGAACACCTCTACGGCCAGATCCGCGCGGGGCTCGACCCGCACGGGGTCCTCGTCGTGCACGACATGATCGGGCGCAACGGCCACCGGCGCTGGCCCGAGGCCCTGGAGGTCATCGACCGGATCTGGGCGACGTTGCCGCCGCGGCTGCGCCGCAACGCCATGACCGGCGAGGTCGACGAGCGGTTCGTCGACATCGACTGCGCGGCCGACGGCTTCGAGGGCATCCGGGCCCAGGACGTGCTGCCGGTGCTGCTCGACCACCTGCACCCCAGCCTCTTCTTCCCCTACGGCAACGTGATCGACCCGTTCGTCGACCGGATCTACGGCCCCGGCTTCGACCTCGCCGAACCCGCCGACGTGCGTCTGCTCGACCACCTCGGCACGCTCGACGACACCCTCGTCGACCTGGGCGTCGTCAGCCCGACGCACCTCATCGGGCTGTTCCACCCGACCGAGCAGCCGCTGCGGGTGCACGGCTCGCGGACGCCGGAACGCTCCGTGCGCGACACCGGCGTCGTCGATCCGGCCGGCCGGGTTTCGTTCCGGCCCGGCGGTACCCCCGGCGAACGGCTGGTGCGCGGCGCCGGCGTCGTGACCGGCCGGATGAACGGCGTCGCCCACGACGACTGGGCCGCGCCTTCGGTCGAGTTCCCGCTCCTCACCACGGCCGCGATCGGGGCGCTCGAGCTGCGGACCTTCGTCCCGGACGGGTCCGCCGACCACGGCAGCGTGACGATCGCGGTCGACGGCGTGCCGGTCGCGAAGGCGGACGTCGGTCCGGGGCTGGTCGAGCAGGTGGTGCCGGTCCCGATCGACGCGCACCGGCAGGTCCGGCTCTCGTTCGACGCCGACTGGTCGATCACCGCCGGATCCGGGCCCGACCGGCGGACGCTGGCCTACATCCTGGTCGGGCTGCGCCTCCTCGAAAGGTGAGGCCCGGCCCCGCGTCCCTGCTCGGACGGCTAATCTGCCCGCCATGGGCAAGGGGACGAACGGCGAGCGGCTGATCGAGTGGACCGGCGAGCGGTGCGTGCCGTGGACCGAGGATCTCCAGGTGATCTACGAGCACTACCACCGCTACGCGTTCGCGGCCCGCTTCGTCGCCGGCAAGCGGGTGCTCGACCTGGCCAGCGGTGAGGGCTACGGCAGCGCGCTGATGGCCAAGTCGGCCGCCGAGGTCGTCGGCCTCGAGCTGGACCCGGTCACCGTCGACCACGCCAGGACGAACTACCCGGGCGTCCGCTTCGAGACCGGTTCGATCACCGACCCCGCGGCCCTCGACGGCGAGCGCTTCGACGTCATCACCTGCTTCGAGGCGATCGAGCACGTCGACGAGCAGGACCGGCTCATGGAACTGGTCCGCAACCGGCTCACGCCGTCCGGGATCTTCCTGTGCAGCACGCCGGACGTCGAGGTCTACTCCCACGACCACGGCAACGAGAACCCCTACCACGTGCACGAGCTGACCGGTCCGGCGTTCCGCTCGCTGCTCTCGGACAGCTTCGGGCACGTCGTCGTGCTGCGCCAGAACGTCGCGGTCGGCTCGCTGATCCACGACGACGGCGCGGGCACCGGCGCCGAAGTGCTCACCGTGCGGCCGGACGACGCCGACGGCTGGGTCGTCGAGCCGGGGGCGCCGCACACCTACTTCATCGCCGTCGCGTCGGCCGAGCCGGTCGAGGTCCCCACGACGTCCGCCATGCTCGACCCGAAGCTGACGCTCGTCGCGCGCGCCGCGGCCGAGGCCGGGCGGCTGCGGGCCGAGCTGGCTCGCACCGAAGCCGAACGCGAGCGGGCCGCGGCCGCCGAGACCCGCCTGACCGACGAACTGGCCGACGCCACCGCCACCGGACGGCAGGCCGCCGCCGAGCGCGACGAGGCGCTCGGCCAGGCCGAACGCGCCCGCGTCGAACGGCGTCGCGCGGCCGAAGAGCTGAGCCTCCTCAAGCGCAAGGCCGGCTACGACACCGAACGCCTCGCGTGGCTGGCGGGCAACAACACCGGGCTCGCCGACACGATCGGCCGGCTCGCCGCCGAAAACGAGAAGCTCCGCGCGGAGACCTCCGCCCTCGCCCAGCGGCTGATCGGCAAGTACCGGGGGTCGATCGAGAAGTTCGCCCCGCGCGGCACGCGACGGCGTGACCTCTACGAGACGGCGCTGGGGCGCCAGGCGGGTGCGGCCCCGGTCACGCCGGCGGTGCCGGGGCCGGTCGCGGTGACCACCAGCGACCAGCCGATCGTCAGCGTCGTCATCCCGGTCTACGGCAACTGGGCGTACACCCGGACCTGCCTCGACTCGATCCAGCGGCACCTGCCCGCGACGCCGTTCGAAGTGATCGTCGTCGACGACGCCTCCCGCGACGACTCGGCCGACCGGGTCGCCGGCTGCGCCGGGGTCCGGCTGGTGCGCGCGCCGAAGAACCTCGGGTTCGTCGGCGCCTGCAACCTGGGCGCCGAGAACGCGCGCGGTGACTTCATCTTCTTCCTCAACAACGACACCGAGGTCCGGCAGGGCTGGCTCGACGAGCTGGTCGCCGTCGTCGAGTCCCGGCCCGACGTCGGTCTCGTCGGCTCGAAGCTGGTCTACCCGGACGGCCGTCTCCAGGAGTGCGGCGGCATCATCTGGGCCGACGGCACCGGCTGGAACTACGGCAGGCTGCAGTCGCCGGACGCGCCGTGGTTCCAGGCCCTGCGCGACGTCGACTACTGCTCGGGCGCGGCCATCCTGGTCCGCCGCGAGCTGTTCGAGCGCATCGGCGGCTTCGACAAGCGCTTCGCGCCCGCGTACTACGAAGACACCGACCTCGCCTTCGCCGTGCGGGCCGCCGGGTACCGCACGATGGTCCAGCCCGCGTCGGTCGTCGTGCACCACGAAGGCATCACCAACGGCACCGACGTCTCCTCCGGCGTGAAGCGCCACCAGGAGCTCAACCGCGGCGTCTTCGTCGACAAGTGGAGCGTCCAGCTGCGCGACCACTTCCCCGAGGCGAGCCCGCGCGCGGTCTGGGCCGGGCGGCAGCGCACGAAGGACGGCCACCGCGGCGGCACCGTGCTGGTCGCCGACCACCAGGTGCCGATGCCGGACAAGGATTCCGGCTCGGTGCGGATGTTCCGCATCCTCGAGCTGCTCGTCGGCCTCGGCCACCGGGTCGTGTTCATGCCGCTCAACAACGCGCTCCCCGAGCCGTACGCGGACGCGCTGTACCGTGCGGGCATCACGGTGGTGACCGGGCTCGGCGAACAGCAGGAGTTCCTGCGCGACGCCGGGCCCGACCTGCGGCTGGCGGTGCTGTCGCGGCCGCACGTCGCCTGGCAGCTGCTGGAGCAGGTCCGCGAGCACGCCCCGGACTGCGTCATCGCCTACGACACCGTCGACCTCCACTTCGTCCGGCTCAACCGGCAGGCGGACCTGGCCGCGAAGCTGGGCGAAACCCGGGAGGAGCTGACGCTGCGTCGGCGCGCCGAAGTGCTGCGCGAGTCCGAGCTCGGCCTCACCCGCGCCACCGACGTCACGTTCACCGTGTCCGATGTGGAGCGTGAGCTGCTGCGGGAGCTCGTGCCGTCGGCGCGCGTCGAGGTGCTGTCCAACGTGCACCACGCCGACGCCGTGCCGGCCGTCCCGGACGGTCGCTCGGGCGTGCTCTTCGTCGGCAGCTTCGACCACCTACCCAACCGTGACGCGGCGCGCTGGCTGGCCACCGAGATCATGCCGCTCGTGCGGCGCCGGTGCCCGGACGCGGTGGCGCAGATCGTCGGCAGCAACCCGCCGCAGGAGATGTTCGACCTCGCCGGCGAAGGCGTCGTCATCCGCGGCTGGGTCCCGGACCTCGACAGCGCCTACCGCGAGACCAGGGTCGTCGTAGCGCCGCTGCGCTTCGGCGCCGGGGTGAAGGGGAAGCTGGGGGAGAGCCTCGGTTACGGCGTCCCGGCGGTCGTCACGCCGCTGGCCGCCGAGGGCATGCACCTGACCCACGGCCGCGACGTCCTCGTCGGCGGCACGGCCGAGGAGCTCGCCGAGGAGATCGTCACCCTGATCGAGGACGACAAGCTGTGGCAGCGGCTGTCCGAAGAGGGCAAGACCGTGGTGGACCGCCTCTTCGGCGCCGACGTCGCCCGCCGCACGCTGGCCGGGCTCCTCGACCAGCCGTCCTGATCAGCTCGGCGGCAGCGCTTTCTGGAACACCGCGAGAGCGTTGTCCAGGCTGGTCTTCAGCGCGTTCTTGTCCTGCTCGAACGGCTGCGACGCCCAGAGCACGAGCGCGACCTTGCCCGAGGTGTACCAGGTGCCGTCCATCCGCCGGTCGCCGCTGCGGCCGGTGACGGACTTCGGGTCGGCGGCGACCGGGACGAACCCGCCCGCGTCGGCGGCCGCGCGAAGGTAGTCGACGACGGCCTTCGCGTCGTCTTCGGACCGGGTGGGAAGGGCGAACGCGATGTACCCCGTGTCCCCGGTGGCCGACCCGCGGTAGACGAACTGCGTGACGCCGTGCTGCGAGAAGACCTGGGCGCTCTCCTTGGGGTAGAGGTTCAGGTCCAGGCCCTTGGCCAGCGACATCGTCGAGCTCTCCGGGTACTGCTTGCCCGGCAGCGGCGGAACCTGGTCCTCCAGTTGCGGCTGGGTCGCGGCGGCGGGGGGCTGCGGCACGAACGTGGACAGCGGGTCGTCGGGCTTGGGGTCGTCCTGCCCGATCCACATCGTCGCGCCGACGATCATGCCGAGCACCACCAGGACGCCGAGTGCGATGAACGGCCAGGCGCGCCAGGACGACGAGCCGTCGCCGCCGAACCGGTGCTTCCCCGGCGGCTCTTCCGATCCGGTGTCCCGCGGTGGCGGCTGGTGGGCTTCGCCCCCGGGCGGGGTGATCGGCGGGAACCGGCTGCCCGGCTCGTGCCTGGCCGGGCCGTCGATGCGCAGGTAGCGGGTCGGGACGATGTCGGCCGGGCTCGGCGCCGTCGTCATGTGGTCCGGGATGGCCGGCACCGGGCTCGCGTTCGCCGACACCGGCAGCCCGGTGCGCTGCCAGGGTGGGTGGGGCTTCTGGTGCGGCACCGCGGGCCGCGGGGATTCGACGCGCTGCGGCGGCGGACCCGGGTGGCTCGCGGGGTTGGTGCTCCGCCAGGTGTCACCCGGACGGCGCAACGGCGAGGGAACAGGTGAGGGCACCGTCGAACCGGAGGCCTGCGCGAGCAGCTCATCGCGCTGCTTGCGGTGATCAGCAGGCTCGATGCGGCCTTGGGCAAGCTCCGCGTCGAGGCGGCGAAGCTCTTCCTGCCAGCTCATCCATGGACCCCCATCCACCATTCGGGGCATCAGTCTGGCACGTGGGGCCGACCTGCGAGGTTGCGGTTCGAGGTTGATCGGCAACCTAGCGCAAGTCCGCGCGTTGCGGGAGTCCCCGCCGCCCGTCACCTCGTCGGCCGCCGAAAACTGTCGTACATATGTTCTAAAATAGGCGTTGTCCAGGGGAGATGCCACCCGCGTGCGCGGGTGGTGCGATGGAGGAAGGCAAGGCCATGGCCTACATCACCCTGCCCACGTTCGTGGGCTACAGCGCGAGTACCGGTCCGTCGCGGTCGTCGTTCGTCCGGCGGCAGCGCAAGTTGTACGAGGATCCGGCGCGAGCGGCGTTCAACTACTACCGGAGGGCGGCGAACGCCGTGCGGTCCGGGCGGGCGGCGGGGCAGGACGCGACGGCGTTGCGCGCCCTCGTCAACGCCGCCGACGACCGGACGAAACCGCACTACGCGGCGATAGCCGAGGGCTGGCTGCGGTACCTCGGCCGGAAGTCGCCGCGGCTGGTCGAGGTCGGGCGCGGCCGCTGCCGGATCGGCGACCTCGAAATCGGTGTCAGCCCGCAGCTCGGGCTCCGCAAGAGCGACGGCCGCCGCTACGCGACGTGGCTCTACTTCAAGGAGGAACCGCTGACGAAGGACTCGGCGCAGCTGGCGCTGTGGGTGCTGGAGCAGGCGATGCCGGACGTCCTGCCGGGTGGCCACGCGCTGGTGATCGACGTCCGCCGGAGCAAGGAGTTCCAGCTCTCCGCCCGCGACCGTGAACGGCTGCGTCCCTGGGCCCGCAGCGAGGCTTCGGCGTTCCTCACGCTCTGGGACGCCGCCTGAGCCGGGGAGGCGCCGGCGCCGTCCGGCGCCTCCCTTAGCATCGCCCCCGAGCGTTCAGGGGGGCTCCGATGAGACTGGTCGCGGGACGGTACGCGATCTCGGCCGAGCTGGGCCGGGGTGGCATGGGCGTCGTCTGGCGCGCCGAAGACACGCTGCTCGGGCGGCCGGTCGCGCTGAAGGAACTGGCCACGCCGCCGGGCGCGTCGCCGGCGCACCTCGAGCGGGTCATGCGCGAGGCGCGCACCGCGGGGCGGCTCAACGACCCCGGCGTCGTCACGGTCTACGACGTCGTCAGCGAGCACGGCGCGACCTTCATCGTCATGGAGCTGGTGATCGCGCCGACGCTCGCCGACGTCGTCGGGCGCGAAGGGCCGCTCGCGAACGACCGCGTCGCCGCGCTCGGCCTGCAGGTGCTGGGCGCGCTGGAAAGCGCGCACGCGGCCGGCGTCGTGCACCGGGACGTCAAGCCCAGCAACATCATGGTGCTGCCCGGCGACCGCGTGAAGCTCGCCGACTTCGGCATCGCGCGGGCGATGGACGACCCGTCGCTGACGCAGACTGGCGGCGTCATGGGCTCGCCGGGGTACATGGCGCCCGAGCTGTTCGCCGGGGCCGGGCCGTCGCCCGCGTCGGACCTCTGGTCGCTGGGCGCGACGCTCTTCCACGCCGCCGAAGGGCGGGCGCCCTTCCAGCGCACCACCACGGCCGCGACCCTGCACGCGATCATGTACGACCAGCCGGTGCTGGAGCGCTGCCGCGGCCCGCTCGCCGACGCCGTCCGCGGGCTGCTCACGCAGTCCGCTTCGGACCGGCTGAGTGCGTCAGGCCTGCGGGGGTTGCTTTCCGCCGCGCGCAGCGCGATCGGGGACTCGCCGACGCAGGCGGTCGACCCGGCCGCGTTGCCGACGATCGTCTTCGAACCGGTGACCGCGAAGGTGGCCGCGCCGTCACCGACCAGGCCTTCACCGACCACAATGGACGGGGAGCGGCCGCGGAAGAAGCGGCTGCCGCTGGTCCTGACCGGGGTGGCGGTCGCCGTCGTGGCCGCGCTCGGCGGGATCTTCCTGCTCAAGCCGGAGGGCACCACGCCCGCGGCCGCGAGTGCTCCCGGTCCCGCTTCGACGTCGTCCGCCGCACATTCGACGACCAAGAAACCCAGCACCAAGAAGCCCACGCCGTCCCCGAGCACGTCGGCGTTGCCGGGCGCGAGCACCCCGACGTCGACGACCGGGGAGAAACCGCACCCGGCCGAGGTGCCGCTGATCCGCTACCACCACCCGGAAGGCGGGCACTTCAGCGGCACGAAGAAGGTCGGCCCGCCGGCCGGGTTCACGAAGGAGGGCGTGTTCGGCTCCCTCGTCGCGACGGCCGAGCCGGGCACGCGGAAGCTGTTCGCCTGCAAGGTGAAGGACAAGAAGGACTGGTTCACCTCGACCGACCAGAGCGGCAAGTGCGAGGGCCAGCAGTCGCTCGGCCTGCTCGGCCACGTCTACGCCAACCCGCCGTCATGGGCGGGCACGCGGGCGATCTACCGCTGCAACGCGGGCGCTAGCCACTTCGACTCGCTCGACGCCGGCTGTGAAGGGAAGACCAAGGAGTTCCTGATGGGCTACGTCGTCGTCTGAAGCACCCGCAACGCCTGGTGACAACGTTGGGCAGAACCCACCCGGTCGAGTGACACAGATCGCGGCGAGCGAAGGGGGGCTGGACAAACCGGAAGCCGAACACAAAGCTTTCGCGTGTTCTTTCGTGCCCGGCCGAGTCAGAGGTCGTACTAGTGAATGCTGCCTGGGAAGCCGTCTCCCGCGTCGCCGACGAACCCGCCTGGTACTGGGTGTACGACAAGCTGGGGTTCTGGCCGAGCACCTACGCCCACGCCTGGCCGGGCTTCCGCGAGCCGGTGCCGTCGCGGACCTGGGACCTTTCGCCCGGCGACCTGGACCGCGCCTCGGCCGAGTTCCGCCTCGGCCCGTACGCGGTCGAGGAGCACCAGGTCGCGGCGATCGCGCTGGCCGCGTTCCGCGAGGTCTGCGGCCCAGACGACTGGATGTGGGCGCTGCACTGGCAGCACCAGTCCTACCGCGTCCGCCCGCACCTGATGACCCCCGGCGCGCGCTGGCCGGTGCCGGTGTTCCCGCGCGCGGACTACCACCTGTTCCTGTCCGCGGACTTCTCGTTCGGCACGCTCGGCCACCCGTGGGAGCGCACGCTCTGCGTGTTCGGCGAGAAGCTGGTGCCGGCGTTCGAGCGGCACGGCGAAGGCGTGCTGACGAACACCCTGCGCAAGGACGGGAAGCCGTCCGCGCTGGCCCGCTGAGCTCGCGGTTGATCTCTTGCTACCGTTGCGCGGGTGTTCGAATATCACGGCTGGGTGACCATCCAGGCGACCGCGAGCGGCGATGACGACGCGGCGCTCCTGGAGCGCCTGGTCGACCGCGTACACCGCGCTATCCGCGACGCGGGTGACTTCGACCTGGTGGACCTCCGCTGGAGCGCGGGCATGCCGATGCTCCACTTCGCGGGCTTCGACAAGCACGGCGGCCGCCTGGCCCCGGATCTCCTCGACATCTTCACGAGGGTCGGCGAGCTGGCGGCGGGCTCGTACGGGCTCCTGCACGTCTGGGACGACCAGGATCCCGAGCACGACAACGAATTCCGCGTCTACCGCATGGCCCGGGGCCAGGTGACGGAACGCGAAGACCCGCACCTGACCCCGGTCGCCCCGACGGTCCTGGACGTCTACGAGCTGTAGCTCACGGGTGGCGCGGCAACCCACGCCTGAGCATCACCCGAAGAGGTGGCATCGCGGGAACGCGTCCGGAACGCCAGATGAAAACCGTTGCCGACCGGCACGAATCCGGCCATAAAGAAAACATGTGACCCAGGGCACGCATAGCCGGGCGACCGCACCGCGGGGTCCGGGGGCTCGGCCCCCGGGTGAAATGGCGAAGGGGCCGAGGTCGACGCGTTACGTCGACACACGGCCCCTGTCCCTGAGCGGATGACGGGATTCGAACCCGCGACCCTCACCTTGGCAAGGTGATGCGCTACCAGCTGCGCTACATCCGCACTGCGTTGCTGTTGAGAGCACTCTATACCAACCGGAAACCGCTCCGATGAGCGGGTCCCCCCGGTGTCTTGACCCGGTACTTCGGTGTCACAGCTGGCGTACAAGGGGTGACGACGGCTGATTCCCTCCGTATGGTGTCCCCATTCGACCGAACGGGGAGACCTTCGGGGAGGAGGTGCCGGGCCGGATGACCGAGCTGGGCACGGTGCCGCCACCAGCGGCCTCGGAATCCGACGAGCAGGCACTGCTGCAACGACTTCGAAACGGTGAAGACGCCGCGTTCGGGGAGCTGTTCGAGCTGCACGCCGCCGCCGTCCGGAGACTGGCGCAGAGCCTGGCTTCCGACCGGTCCGAAGCCGAAGACATCACCGCGGAGACGTTCTTCCGCGTGCTCCAGGCCCTTCGCCGTGGTTCCGGCCCCCGGGACTACGTCCGCGCCTACCTCCTGACCGTCGCCCGCCGGGTCTCCTGGGAGTGGCACGGTGCCCGCCGCGACGTCCCCGTGTCCGACGACGAGCTGACCTTCCGCGCCGGGGCGGGTGCCGACACGCACGCCCGCACGGCCGAGCACACCCTGATCACGACGGCGTTCACCAGCCTGCCCGAGCGCTGGCGGACCGTTCTCTGGCAGACCGAGGTCGAGGGCGAGCAGCCCGCCATGGTCGCCACGCACTTCGGCTTGAGCGCGAACGCGACCGCGGCGCTGGCCCGGCGTGCCCGTCAGGGCCTGCGCGCGGCGTACTTGCAGGCACACCTTTCGGTGAACCGCGGGCCGGACTCGTGCCGCTCGGTCGTCGAGAAGCTCGGCGGGTTCACCGCGGGCAGCGTCACCGGCGCCGAGGCGGAGCGGATCAAGGCGCACCTGCACGGCTGCCCGTCCTGCCGCGCGACCCAGGACGAGCTGCGTGACGTCTGCTCGTCGCTGCGCGCGCACGCCGGGGTGCTGGTGCTGCTGGTGCCGGCGGCGGGTGCCGCCGCGAGCGGCGGTGGTGTGCTGGCCGGACTCGGCGCGACGATCAAGGGCGTGCTGGTCGGGTCGAAGGTCAAGGTCGGCCTCGCGCTGGCGTCGACCGCGGCCGTGGGCGCCGTCGGTGTCGCGGCCGGTCCCCTCCTGTTCGGGACGACGCCGGTGCAGGACGTCGGGCTGACCGGCGGTGCGCCGGAGCTCGTGGTGGTGCCGCCGACCGAGCACCAGCAGCCGCCCCCGCAGGCCCAGCAGAACCCACGGATCGGCATCGGCGTGCTCAACGGCCGCGGTACCGGGGTCGCCGTGCCGGCACGGCAGCGCACCGGGAGCCGCCAGCTCGGGGCGAACGAAGTGCCCGGAGTGCCGGGCGCCGACGTCCCGGCCGGGGACACCGGCACCGGCGGTGACGGGCTGACCCCGCGCGACGACGTCACGTCGTCGACGTTCAGCACGCCCGACCACTCGTCGACGTCGCCGCGGCTGGACTCCGAAACGCCGACCCCGGACCTGACGATCACCGAGTCCAGCGACACGACCGTGCCGGAGAGCGCGGACGCGCCGGAGCTCTCTCCGGCCGACCGGCCGGCGGGCTCGCCGACGGTGACCAGCAAGCCCGAGCCGACGGACGGTGCCAAGGAGTCCACGGAGCCGTCGACCTCGGTGACCCCGACGTCGGGGAAGCCGTGCCCGAGCAGCACGTCCACCGTCACCGGTTCGGGCGAACCGGGCGATTCGGCCTCAACCAGTCCGGCGGGTTCCTGAACTGCGGTGATCAACTTCGCCGGGTGGGATGTCCGATTCCTCCCTCGCGCGGGCGAGCCCGCGCACGGTACCGTTGTGGGGCTCACCCTGCGGGCGTCCCGGGAGGCAACTGAATGAACCGGCTGGTGCGCGGCGAAGACGGCCGCGACTGGGTGGTCCGTGCGCAGATGGAATGGCGCGCACCGGCGACGGCCGACGACTTCGAGCACGACGTCGCCGGCAGCTACGGCCCCGGCATCGCGATGATCGTGGTGACCGCGCTGCTGGCGGTGATCCTCGTCGTGTGGACGCCGAACGAGGTGAACATCCCGGCGTGGGTGCTGCTGGCGCTGCTGCTCATAGTGCTGTTCTTCCCCCTGCGGTGGATCCTGCGCCGGCCGTGGACGGTGGTCGCGGAGACCGAGGGCGACCTGACCGGCGACCGGCCGTCCGAACGCTGGGTCGGCACCATCCGCGGCATGTTCACCGTGCAGGGCGAGGTCAAGAAGATCTCCAAGACGATCCAGCGCCACTCGCTGCCGGACTTCGACGGGCCGCTGCACCCGGTCGAGTAGCCGGTACCGGATTTCGGCCGAAGGGGTGAAACTGGGGACATGCCCGAACTGCCCGAGGTCGAAGCCCTGGCGCACCACCTGCGCGAGAACGCCGTCGGCCGGACGATCTTCCGCATCGATGTCGCATCGCTGAGCGTCCTGAAGACGGCGACCCCGCCGTGGACCGATCTGCACGGCCGCGAGATCACCGGCGCTACCCGGCACGGCAAGCACCTCGACGTCGTCGCGGGCGACCTGCACCTGGTCGTCCACCTGGCGCGCGCGGGCTGGCTGCGCTGGTCCGACGGCCTGGCCGCGGCGCCGCTCAAGCCCGGCAAGGGCCCGATCTCGCTGCGCGTGCACCTCGAGTCCGCCACCGGGCCCGGCTTCGACCTGACCGAAGCGGGCACGAAGAAGGGTCTCGCGGTGTGGGTCGTGAAGGACCCGCAGGAGATCGCGAGCGTCGCCCGCCTCGGCCCGGACGCCCTCGCGCTGGACGCCGTCCAGCTGCGCGAGCTGTTCGCCGGCAAGAACACGCGGCTGAAGTGGGCGCTGACCGACCAGTCGCTGATCGCGGGCATCGGCAACGCCTACTCCGACGAGATCATGCACCGCGCGAAGCTCTCCCCGTACGCGACGATCGGCAAGCTCGACGACGGCGCGCTGGAGACGCTGGCCGAGGCGATCGTCGAGATCGAGTCCGACGCGGTCAAGCGCTCGGTGGGCCAGAAGGCGGCGCGCCTGAAGGGTGAGAAGCGCTCAGGCCTGCGTGTCCACGCGCGCACGGGCCTCCCGTGCCCGGTCTGCGGCGACACGATCCGCGAGATCTCGTTCGCCGACAAGTCGTTCCAGTACTGCCCGACCTGCCAGACGGGCGGCAAGCCGCTGGCCGACCGCCGGATGTCGCGGCTGCTCAAGTAGCCGGGTGACACCTGTGGTCACGGCGTCACGCACCGGGATTCCCCCGTTCGGCCGCACGTGCTGTGCCGCCGGTGGCGCAGGCGCCGGCGGGCCGCGATCGCCGTCAGCGAAACCGGCCTCTTCCTGCTGTTTTCCCCGGATCCGGTGGAACAGGAGGCTCCTCCCGCGCGTTGCGGACAGTGATCGGCCGGCCGGTCAACCGACTCTTAGTAGGGTCACCCCAACCCTCGGTCATCACAGTTGGACAGAAAGTGGGATCAGGCCTTGCACCCGGTTGGTCGAGCGCAGAGCATGGACGCCGTGTCCGGGTTTCCGCTTGCGCAGGTCGTCCCCTGGGGGGTCGCGGTCCTGCTCGGCATCGTGGTGATCGTGCTGCTCGTCAAGCAGCGCAAGCCGGCCAGCGTGGTGGAGGACGCCATGCTGCAGGCCGTCCACCGGATGTCGAAGGCCGCGCCGAACCTCCGTTCCGGGCTGGACGAGGACGCCGCCGACAAGATCACCACCCAGCTGCTGCAGATGCTCGACTGCGTCGCCGTCGGCATCACCGACAGCGAGGGCACGCTGCTGTCCTGGGACGGCGAGGCGAACGAGCACTACGTGGACCTCGTCGACGCGATCGGCGCGGCCATCCGCAAGCACCGCCGCGAGGTCGTCGCGCACGACCGGATGCCGTGCAACCACCGCGGCACCTGCCGGATGAAGACCGCCGTCATCGTGCCGCTGCTGGTCGAGGGCGAGACCGAGGCGGCGCTGATCGTCGTCGGCCGCACCCGCGGGCGGCTGGTGCAGATGGCCGACGCCGTCGCCCAGTTCGTGTGCACGCAGTTCGAGCTGTCCCGGCTCGACGAGTCGAAGCAGCAGCTCCAGCAGGCCGAGATCAAGGCGCTGCGCGCGCAGATCTCGCCGCACTTCGTCTACAACGCGCTCAACACGATCTCCGCGCTGATCCGCACGGACCCCGAAGAGGCGCGAGAGCTGCTGCAGGACTTCGCCGACTTCACGCGCTACTCGTTCCGCTCGTCGGGCATGTTCACCTCGCTCGCCGAGGAGCTGCGCAACATCGACCGCTACCTGACCATCGAGAACGCCCGCTTCGGCGGCCGGCTCGAGGTGCGGATGAAGATCGCGCCCGAGGTGCTCAGCGTCGTCGTGCCGTTCCTGATCATCCAGCCGCTCGTCGAAAACGCGGTCAAGCACGGCCTCGCCAGCAAGCCCAGCGGCGGCTGCGTCACGGTGATCGCGCAGGACCACGGCACCGAGGCGCTGATCAGCGTCGAGGACGACGGCATCGGCATGGACCCGCGGCGGCTGAAGGACGTCAAGAACGCGCACAGCACCGGCGCGCACGTCGGGCTCGGCAACATCAGCCAGCGCATGCAGCAGGTCTTCGGCAACGACTACGCGGTGATGGTCGAGACCGCGCCCGGCGCCGGCATGAAGGTGACGCTGCGGGTGCCGAAGTTCGTCCCCGGCGTCCGGCCGAACATGCCGGACTACAGCTCGGAAGACGCCGAGGTCCCGTCGCAGGGCGGCCCGGCCCAGCTCAACGGCGCCGAAGTGAACGGCGTCAACGGCACGCGCTCCGGCATCCTCCCCATGGGCTGAATCCCGGCTAGCCTGGCGTTATGAGCGTTACGGACAAGCTGGCCTCACGGATCCCGGTGCTCGCCGACCGCGTGGAGCGCAAGGACGTCGTGGCCGTGGTGAAGCTGCACGGCGTGATCACGCCGTCGCCGTCCCCGCTGGCCAGGGGCGCGATCAACCTCGCCGCCGTCGAGTCGGCGCTGACCAGGGCGTTCGGCCACGACCGGCTGAAGGCGGTCGCGCTGCTGATCAACTCACCGGGCGGCGCGCCGACGCAGTCCGGGCTGGTCGCGGAGCGGATCCGGCAGCTGGCCGACGAGAAGGGCGTGCCGGTGCTGGCGTTCTGCGAGGACGTCGCCGCCTCCGGCGGGTACTGGCTGGCCTGCGCGGCCGACGAGATCTACGCCCACCGCACGTCGATGGTCGGCTCGATCGGCGTGATCAGCGGCGGCTTCGGGTTCACCGGCCTGCTCGAGCGCTTCGGCATCGAGCGCCGCCTGCACACGGCGGGCGCAAACAAGTCCCGCCTCGACCCGTTCTCGCCGGAGAAGCCCGAAGACGTCGAGTGGCTGAAGAAGATGCATTCCCAGCTCCACGAGCTGTTCGTGAGCTGGGTGAAGGAACGCCGCGGCGACCGCCTGACCGAGACCGAGGACCTCTTCACCGGCGACGTCTGGCTCGGCGCGAAGGCACTGGAGCTCGGCTTGGTCGACGGTCTGGGCAGCCTCCGCCAGATCGTCACCGAGCGCTACCCGGACGCCGAGATCTCGGTGGCCGAGCCGAAGCGGCCGCTGCTGGCCCGCCTCGGCATCGGCGCGCCGGCGGCGGCATCGGCGGTGCTGGACGCGGTGACCCAGAAGGCGGCGTGGTCCCGCTTCGGCCTCTGAGAACGGTGTCCGGTTTGAGTACTTTCGGGCAGACTTTGTGACCTGAATCACTCTACCCGCGTAACGCCTCTGGAGTTGCCGTGGGGCGTCGGGTCTCCTTGTGAACGGGCTTTGTTGCGATCGGCAACAAATCCGGACGACGAGGAGGTCGTACCCGATGCCCCACTCCCGAAGACTCGCCCTCGGCGCCGTGCTCGGCGCCGCGCTCATCGCCATTCCGCTGACCTTGCCCGCCGCCGCGTCCATCCCGCCGCCCGAATCGGGCTGGACCACGGTCTTCGCGGACGACTTCACCGGCGGCGCGAACACCCTGCCCTCGAGCTCGAACTGGATCGTCGACACCGGCCACGCCTACCCCGGCGGCCCCGGCAACTGGGGCACCGGCGAGATCCAGAACTACACGGCGAGCACGTCCAACCTCTCCCAGGACGGCTCCGGCAACCTCCGCATCACACCGTTGCGAGACGGCGCCGGCAACTGGACGTCGGCGCGGATCGAAACCCAGCGCACCGACTTCAAGCCGCCGGCGGGCGGGGTCCTGCGGATCGAAAGCCGGATCCAGATGCCGAACGTCACCGGTGCGGCCGCGCTCGGCTACTGGCCGGCGTTCTGGGCCCTCGGCGGCCCCTACCGCGGCAACTGGTGGAACTGGCCCGCCGTCGGCGAGTTCGACATCATGGAGAACGTCAACGGGATCAGCTCCGTCTGGGGCGTCCTGCACTGCGGCGTCAACCCGGGCGGCCCGTGCAACGAGACCACCGGCATCGTCGCCAGCCGGGCGTGCCCCGGCAGCAGCTGCCAGTCGGCCTTCCACACCTACCGCTTCGAATGGGACGCGAGCGTCAGCCCGCAGGTGTTCCGCTGGTTCGTCGACGGGCAGCAGTTCCACTCGGTCAGCCAGAACCAGGTCGACGCGACGACGTGGGCGAACATGACCAGCCACCAGGGCTACTTCGTGCTGCTGAACGTCGCGATCGGCGGCGCGTTCCCCAACAACAACTCCGGCACGACCACGCCGGGGCCGGGGATCGTGCCGGGGCATCCGATGGTCGTCGACTACGTGACGGTCACCACGCGCGGCGGAAGTGGCGGCGGGACGACCACCCCGCCCACCACGACGACTCCGCCCGGGAACGGCGGCAGCGCGTACAGCACGATCCAGGCCGAGTCGTACACCCAGCAGAACGGCCTGGCCAAGCAGACGACCAGCGACACCGGCGGCGGCCAGAACATCGGTCCCGCGGGCAACGGTGACTGGGCCCTCTACCCGAACGTCGACTTCGGCGGCAGCGCGGCGACGAACTTCCAGGCACGCGTGGCCTCCGGCGCGGGCGGTGGCGTCAGCGGGCTGGTCGAGGTCCGCCTGGACAGCCTGTCCAACGCGCCGATCGGCAGCTTCGCGGTCGGCAACACCGGCGGCTGGCAGAGCTGGCGGACCGTCCCCGCGAACATCAGCGGGGTGACCGGGACGCACAACGTGTACGTGACGTTCACGAGCGGCCAGCCCGCCGACTTCGTGAACCTCAACTGGTTCACGTTCGTGCATTGACAGTGAGGGACCCCGCCGGTGGCGGGGTCCCCCCACTTCAGGCAGACGGGGGCTGGACATTGCACTCGGCAATGGGCAGGATGCGTTTCACTGTGAGTGCTCACGATGACACCCGGAAGCTCGTGGTCCTGGCTGTGGACGACGAGCCTCGAGGTCTGGACGAACTAGTCCACTGCCTGCGCAACAGCCCGCACGTCGCGAAGGTGTTCCCGGCGATCGACGCGTCCGAGGCGCTGCGGCTGCTGTCGACCGACGACCCGAGGCTACGCGACCGCAAGGAGCGTGGCCTGCCGATCGTCGACGCCGTCTTCGCCGACATCGACATGCCCGGGTTGTCCGGGATGGAGATGTCCCGCGTGTTCGCCGCGCTCCGGCCCTCGCCCGCGCTCGTGTTCGTCACGGGGCACGCCGAAGAGGCGGTCAACGCCTTCGACCTCGGCGCCCTCGACTACGTGCTGAAGCCGTACCAGCAGGATCGGCTCGACCGCGCGATCTCGCGCGTGATCGAGAAGCTGGCCGCAGCGGCGGCGCCGGCGCCCGGCGCCCTCGGCGGCGAGCCGGGCGTGAAGAACGACGACGAGGTCATCCCGGTCGAGCTGGCGGGCACCACCAAGCTCATCCCGCGTTCCTCGGTCCGCTGGGTCGAGGCGCAGGGCGACTACGCGCGGTTGTTCACCACCGAAGGCAGCCACCTGGTCCGCATCCCGCTGGCCCAGCTCGAAGAACGCTGGGAGAAAGCCGGGTTCGTCCGGATCCACCGGTCGTTCCTGGTCGCGCTGCCGCTCATCACGGAGCTGCGCATGGGCCAGGGCGGCTACCAGGTCGTGATCGGCAACGAGGAGAAGGTGCTGCCGGTCAGCAGGCGGCACACCCGGGCGCTGAAGGACCGGCTGGTCGGTTCGGGCCGGAACGGCTGAGCCGGGGCCGGTCATGAGCGACGACTTCTACGACCGCCGCGCGAACGGCGTGCGAGAGCCCGATCCGACGCTCGGCCGGCGCGTCCGCCAGCAGCGGCCGCTGCCGCAGCCGTCGGAGCAGGCCGTCGTCGAGCCGCTCCCGCCGGCGCCGGAGAACGAGCCGGCGCCGAAGCCGGAGCACCACGCCCGGCCCAAGCGGGAACGAGTGATCCTCAACGACCCGCGTCGCGGCGGCGGCAGCCTGCGCGCCCGCGTCGAGCTGGAAGAGCAGACCAGCTGGGGCAAGCTGCTCGTCAAGGACCACCTGGTGAAGGTCCAGCTGCGCACGGCGCTGCTGCTGTCCGGCCTCGTCGTCGTCGTGTTCGGTTCGCTGCCGGCGCTGTTCTACCTCGTTCCCGGATTCTCCCGGCTGAGCGTGGTCGGCATCCCGGTGGCCTGGCTGATCCTCGGCGTCCTGCCGTTCCCGTTCCTGTTCGGCGTGGGCATCTGGTACAACCGGCTGGCCGAACGCAACGAACGCGCGTTCGTGGACATGATCGAAAACTAGTTTCGCACCCGCTCGTGCGAGGATTCCTCCGTGCAGCTGAACCCGTGGGCCTTGACCGGCATCGTGCTGGTCGCCGTGGTGACGTTCTTCCTCGGTCACCGCTCTTCGCGTTCGGCCACGAGCACGCACGACTTCCTGGTCGCCCGGCGGACCGTGCGGTCCCGCCGCAACGCCGCCGCGATCTCCGGTGAGTACCTGTCCGCGGCGTCGTTCCTCGGCATCGCGGGAATCGTGCTCAAGGACGGGGCCGACGCGCTGTGGTTCCCGATCGGCTTCACCGCGGGTTACCTGGCGCTGATGCTCTTCGTCGCGGCGCCGCTGCGGCGCTCCGGCGCGTACACGCTGCCCGACTTCGTCGAAATGCGGCTGGGCTCGAAGGGCCTTCGCCGGTTCTCCACGGGGTTCGTCGTGTTCATCGGGATCCTCTACATGGTCCCGCAGCTGCAGGCCGCCGGCCTGACCCTGGCGACGATCCTGCCGGTGCCGGTCTGGGCCGGCGCGGTGGTGGTGATGGTCCTGGTGGCGTTCAACGTGATCGCCGGCGGCATGCGCGCGATCACCGTCGTCCAGGCCTTCCAGTACTGGCTCAAGCTGTTCGCGATCTCGGTGCCCGCGTTCGTGCTGTGCATGGTCTTCTTCGCCGGCGGCGGCCCGGACGGCTTCCGCCCGCTCGGCGCGGCGGCGCCGCCGGTCTTCACCAGCGACACCACAGTGGACGTCCAAACCGACGTCACCCTGCACGTCCGGAGCGACACCTACCTCTGGGCCTACGGGCGCACCGACAACGGCCCGGCGGCCGGGCCGACGCACTGGACCCCGCTGGCGCCGCACACGGTTTCCGAGGGCACCAAGCTGAAGTTCCTGGCCGGCACGCCGGTGCCGGTGGTCAGCGACTCGGTCGCGGACAACGCGAACTGGCTGCACCCGGGCTCGGGCAGCCTCACCGACCTGCTCCAGACGTACTCGCTGATGTTCGCGACGTTCCTGGGCACGATGGGCCTGCCGCACGTGCTGGTCCGCTTCTACACCAACCCCGACGGCAAGGCCGCGCGCCGCACCACCGTGCACGTCCTGCTGCTGCTCGGCCTGTTCTACCTGTTCCCGACGCTGCTGGGCGCGCTGTCCCGGATGTACGTCCCGGAGCTGCTGGTCACCGGCAAGACGGACGCGGCGATCCTGCGGTTGCCCTCGGCGATGCTGCCGGGGGTCGGCGGCCAGATCCTGGGGGCGGTCACCGCGGCGGGCGCGTTCGCCGCGTTCCTTTCCAGCACGTCCGGGCTGCTGGTCAGCGTCGCCGGAGTGGTCTCGACCGACCTGCTGCCCGGCCGGGTCCGCGACTTCCGCGTCGCGACCGGGCTGGTCGCGCTGTTCCCGATCGCGCTGGCGGTCGCGCTGCGGCCGGAGGACATCTCGCTGTCGATCGGGCTGACGTTCGCGCTCGCCGCGTCGACGTTCAGCCCGCTGCTGGTGCTGGGCATCTGGTGGCGCAAGCTGTCCTGGCCGGGGGCGCTGGCCGGGATGTTCGTCGGCGGCGGCCTGGTGCTGGCCGCGCTGATCGTCAACGTCGTGAGCGGCTACACCGGCGGCTGGGCGCCGTGGTTCGTCAACCAGCCGGCGTTGATCACCGTGCCGATCGCGTTCGTGACGACGTACTTCGTCAGCCGTGCGACGGGGTACGGCCGTCCGGACCACGTGCACGACATCATGCTGCGGCTGCACGCGCCCGATCCGCTCGGCTTCATGCGCGATAGGGCGGTCGCCCGATTCGGACAAGCCGAAGAAAAGACGCGAATCGCCGGCCGAGGCCGGCATCGCAAGTAATGCGCTGACAGCCAGTAAGAAAGTATTACCCGATCGAGGGATTACGAATTACACGGTCGACCCATACGTTCCGTTGGTTTCTACCAGTACGGCCAGTACGAAAAACGGGAAGGTGGAGATCCGCTGTGAGCAGCACCGAACACGACGTCGGTGGCGCGGAGCCGCAGACCGACTGGGAAAGCGTCCAGGGGAGTCCCGAATTCACGGACCTGCGCCGCCGATTGCGGGTGTTCGTCTTCCCGATGACCGCGCTGTTCCTGTTGTGGTACCTGCTGTACGTGCTGCTCGCCGACTACGCGCACGGCTTCATGAGCACCAAGCTGGCCGGCAACATCAACGTCGGCCTGGTCTTCGGCCTCCTGCAGTTCGTCTCGACGTTCGTCATCACGGGCCTCTACGTCCGCTACGCCAACCGCAAGCTCGACCCGGTCTCCGACGAGATCCGCGCCCGCATCGAAGGAGAGCCCGGCAAATGACCCTCGCGGCGGGCGTGGAGGGCAGCAACTCCACCCTCAACATCATCATCTTCCTGGTCTTCGTCGCGATCACGCTGGTGATCGTGTTCCGGGCCAGCCGGAACACGAAGACGGCGTCGGACTACTACGCCGCCGGCCGGGCGTTCACCGGTCCGCAGAACGGCATCGCCATTTCCGGCGACTACCTTTCGGCGGCGTCCTTCCTCGGGATCGCGGGCGCGATCGCCGTCAACGGCTACGACGGCTTCCTCTATTCGATCGGTTTCCTGGTGGCGTGGCTCGTCGCGCTGCTGCTGGTCGCGGAACTGCTGCGCAACACCGGCAAGTTCACGATGGGCGACGTCCTCGCGTTCCGCATGAAGCAGACGCCGGTGCGCGCGGCGGCCGCGATTTCGACGCTGGTCGTTTCGTTCTTCTACCTGCTGGCGCAGATGGCGGGCGCCGGTGGCCTGGTCAACCTGCTGCTGGGCATCGAAGGTGAGGCCGGGCAGGACGTCGTGATCGCCGTCGTCGGCGTGATCATGATCGTGTACGTGCTGATCGGCGGCATGAAGGGCACCACCTGGGTGCAGATCATCAAGGCGGCGCTGCTGATCGTCGGCGCGTTCGCGATGACGCTGTGGGTGCTCGGCAAGTACGGTTTCAACCTGTCCAGCCTGTTCCAGGCCGCCGTCGACAAGGGCGGCAAGGGCGGCGCGGCGCTGCTCGACCCGGGCAAGCAGTACGGCAAGACCGGCACGACGAAGCTCGACTTCCTGTCGCTCGGCATCGCGCTGGTGCTCGGCACGGCGGGCCTGCCGCACGTCCTGATGCGCTTCTACACGGTCCCGACCGCGAAGGACGCGCGGCGCTCGGTGGTCTGGGCCATCGTGCTGATCGGCGTGTTCTACCTGTTCACGCTGGTCCTCGGCTACGGCGCGGGTGCGCTCGTCGGGCCGGACAAGATCTCGAAGGCGCCCGGGACGACCAACGCGGCCGCCCCGCTGCTGGCCTTGGAACTCGGCGGCCCGGTGCTGCTCGGCTTCATCTCCGCGGTGGCGTTCGCGACGATCCTCGCGGTGGTCGCCGGCCTGACGATCACGGCGTCGGCGTCCTTCGCGCACGACGTTTACGCGAGCGTGCTCAAGAAGGGCCAGGTCTCCACCGGCGGCGAGGTCCGCGTCGCCCGGATCACGGCGCTGGTGATCGGCGCGCTGGCCATCGCGGGCGGCATCCTGGCGAAGAGCCAGAACGTCGCGTTCCTGGTGGCCCTGGCGTTCGCGGTGGCGGCGTCGGCGAACCTGCCGACGATCCTGTATTCGCTGTTCTGGAAGCGGTTCAACACCCAGGGCGCGCTGTGGTCGATCTACGGCGGGCTGGTCGTCACGATCGTGCTGATCGTCTTCTCGCCGGCGGTCTCGGGCAAGCCGGTGGACGCGAAGACCGGCAAGAGCGCGTCGATGATCCAGGGCGTCGACTTCCACTGGTTCCCCCTGGACAACCCGGGCCTGGTCTCGATCCCGGCGGCGTTCCTGCTCGGCTGGCTCGGCACGGTCCTGTCGAAGGAACGCAACGCGAAGAAGTACGCCGAGATGGAGGTGCGCGCGCTGACCGGCGCGGGTGCCGAGAAGGCTGTTACGCACTGACCCGCTTTTCGGGGGCTCCGGGTAGCGGAGCCCCCGGCCCGGGGCGGAGCCCCGGTTGTCACTGACCGCTTTGCGGGGCTCCGGGTGGCGGAGCCCCCGGCCCGGGGCGGAGCTCCGGTTGTCACTGACTGCTTTGCGGGGGCTCCGGGTGGCGGAGCCCCCGGCCCGGGGCGGAGCCCCGGTTGTCACTGACCGCTTCGCGGGGGCGTCGACCTCACGCGCGGGCAACGCCCCCGCATGGCAGCATGGAGATCGTGGTGAGCCCTGCTGAACTGCCGACCGCCGAGGTCCGCGACCTGCCCAAGGACGGCCTCGTGCTGCTCGACGTCCGCGAAGACGACGAGTGGGCCGCCGGACACGCGCCCGGCGCGGTGCACATCCCGATGGGGGAGCTGCCCGCCCGCGTCGGCGAGCTGACCGACCTGCCCGACGACCAGCCGATCCACGTGATCTGCCGCAGCGGCGGCCGGTCCGCCCGCGCGACCGCGTGGCTCAACCAGAGCGGCTGGGACGCGGTGAACGTCGCCGGCGGCATGGGCGCGTGGCAGCGCGAAGGCCGGCCGATGGTCGGCGAGCACCCCGGCATCGATCCCGAAGTGATCTAGCCTTGCAGCCGGGTCAGCCTCCTCAGTACCCACCCGGGTACTGGCCGCGCCAGGCGCCGCCGCCGAACGCCCAGCAACTGCAGGGCCGGACGCTGGCCGCCCAGCCGGAGTCGTACCCGTACCACCGCCGCCCCGTGCACCGGCCGAAGCTGCGCTGGGTGGCGACCCCGCCGCCGGGCGCGTGGCCGCGTCGCCGCGTACCGCCGCCCGAGCGGTACTACGGGCCGCCGTCGTACCCGGTGCCGCCGCGCTGGGGCTTCCCCAACCTCGTCTGGCGTCGTCCGACGTCGGTGCCCGGCACGGCGTCCGACGAGGTCCGCCCGATCGACCGGATGCCGGTGCTCAGCCGCAGCCTGATCGGTGTCCTCTTCGCGTTCGCGCTCCTCTGCGTGGTCGCCGCCGGCGCGGAGGTCTGGCGATACGTGCTGCTTGTCCAGGGCCGCGAGTCCGCGCTCAACCGCTCGGTGGTGGCGTTCTCCGACGGCTTCGTGCTCACCGCCGGCCTGCTGGCCTCGATCCTCGCGCTCCTGCCCGCCGGGCTGTCGCTCTGGTGGCTGCTGGTCGCCCGCCGGGCGGCGGCGGACGTCTCGGGCGACGACCCGGCGCGGCCGGTGTGGCAGGTGCTGGTCGGCGTCCTCGTGCCGATCGCGAACCTGCCGATGGCGCTGTCGATCGCCGGCGAGCTGGAGCACGCGGTGCTGGGCCGCCCGCGTGACGTCCGGCCGAAGCCGTCGCGGCAGATCCTCGTGTGGTGGGGCGCCTGGCTGCTGAACTGGGTACTGCTGGGCGTGACGATCGTCTGGCGCTTCCGCGACGACGTCCAGTCGATGGCCGACAGCGTCGTCCTGGTCGCGCTGACCGACCTGGCGGCGGCCGCCTTGGCCGTGGTGACGGCGCTGGTCGTGCGGCGGTTCTCCGCCCTGGTGGCGCCGTCGGACGCGCGAGCCGTGCGCTCGATGCGCGTCCTGAAGGTGACGGGGGCTCCGGAGCCCGAGCTGCGCAACGCGCGGCCCGCGGGCGCGGCGCGCTAGTACCGGCCGAGCACCGGTTCCAGCTGGTCGAAGGCCAGTTCGGCGATGGGCCACACCGCGTCGGCGATGCCCTTTTCGTCTTCGAGGTTCCGGTCGAAGACCTCCTGGAAAAGCACCCGAAGCACGGTGGCGAGGTGTGCGGCGGCGAGCACCGGCTCGAGCCCCTGTTCGGGGTGACGCCGGATCAGCAGGTGCGTGAGGGCGGCCTCGCGCTCGCGGTGCATCTCGTGCAGGGCGTTCGTCAGGACCGGGCTCTCCTTGATCATCCGCACGAAGCCGGGGCCCGAGAAGCCGACCAGCGCGTGTTCGGCGCCCAGCGCTTCGAAGTAGAGCTCGCGGGTGTCGTGGAAGACGCTGTCGCGGACCAGGGTGGCCGGCCATGACGTGAAGTCCGCCCGGATGTCGAAGACCAGGTCCTCCTTGCGCGGGAAGTGGTTCGTCACGGTCATCTTGGCGACCCGCGCCTCGGTGGCGATGTCCGCGATCGTCACGTCCTCGAAGCCGTTGCGGATGAACAGCTTCGTCGCGACGTCCGAGATGGTCTTCCTGGTCTCGTGCTTCTTCTGGGCCCGGAGTCCCTCGCTCATGGGCGTCACTCTACTGGGTCGGACCCAAGATTGTGCTTGACCCAGTGAGTGGGTTGGACCTAATCTGAGGTTCGACCTAATCTCCTGGGGGTGGATGTGACGACGGCAGTGGCCCGGCCCGACGCGAGGCTGTGGAAGCTCGGCGGCGTCCTGATCATGGGCGCGGTGCTGTCGATCCTCGACGCGACGATCGTGACCGTCGGGATCGACGCGATCGCCCGTGACCTGCGCAGTTCGGTGACCACGGTGCAGTGGGTGGCGAGCGCGTACCTGCTCGCGGCGTCGGCGGCGATCCCGCTGTCGGGCTGGCTGAGCGACCGCTTCGGCGGCCGCGCGGTGTGGCTGGCGGCGGTGGCGGTCTTCACGGCGGGCACGCTGCTGTGCGGCTTCGCGTGGTCGGCGCCGGCGCTGATCGCGTTCCGGGTGCTCCACGGCCTGGGCGGCGGGCTCATGCAGCCGGTCGGGCAGGCGGTGTTCGCGCAGGAGGCCGGGCCGGCCCTGGGCCGCATGATCGGGGTGGTCACCCTGCCGGCCACGGTGGCGCCGGTGCTGGGCCCGCTGCTCGGCGGCGCCCTGGTGGCGGACTTCGGCTGGCGGTGGATGTTCTTCGGGGTCGTCCCGCTGGGTTTGGCGACGTTCGTGGTCGCCCGCCGGCTGCTCCCGGCTCCGGCACCTTCCGGCGCTCGTTCGCCGTTGGACGTCCGCGGGATTCTCCTGCTCTCGCCGGGACTTGCGGCGTTCGTCTACGGGCTGGCCGAAGGCGTGGTCGTCGCCTGGGTCGCCGGAGCGGCGCTGCTGCTGGCGTACGGCATCCATGCCTCGCGGACGCCGTCGCCGGTACTCGACCTGAAACTGTTCCGGGACAAGGGATTCGCGGTGGCTTCGATCAGCACCTTCCTGCTGGGTGCGTCGCTCTACAGCTCGATGTTGCTACTGCCGCTGTACTACGAGCAGGTGGAGCACGCGAGCCCGTGGAAGTCGGGGTTGCTTCTGGCACCCCAGGCCCTCGGGTCGGCGGCGGTCCTCGTCGCGGGCGGCCGGCTGCTGGCCCGCTTCGGCCCTCGGCGGATGATGCTGGCCGGCATCGGCCTGTCCCTGCTGGGCACGGTTGCGTTCACCCAGCTCGGGTCGGCTCCCAGCGGAGTCCTGCTGACGCTGTCCCTCCTGATCCGCGGAGCCGGCCTGGGCGCGGCGACAGCGCCGGGAATGACCACGCTGTACGGCTCCTTGGAACGCTCCCGCATTCCCCGGGCGGCCGGCGCGTTCAACGTGATCAACCGAGTCGGTGGCTCGCTGGGTACAGCGCTCCTGGCGGCGATCCTCCACCACGCCCTCACGTCGTCGGCGCCTCCCACCGCGTTCGGCACGACGTTCACGTGGGCGCTGGCACTGTCCGCTTTCACCCTGATCCCCGCGGCTTTCTACCCCCGAAGGAGCATCCGATGACCTTCCGCCTCTTGAGCGTCCACGCCCACCCCGACGACGAGTCCAGCAAGGGCGCGGCGACCCTGGCCCGCTACGCGGCCGAAGGCGTCGACGTTCTGGTGGCCACGTGCACCGGCGGCGAGCGCGGCGACATCCTCAACCCGGCGGTGGACACCGCCGAAAACCGCGCCGATCTCCCGGCGGTCCGTCGTCGCGAGATGGCCGCGGCAGCCGAGATCCTGGGCGTCCGCCACCGTTTCCTCGGGCTGGTCGACTCCGGCTTGCCCGATGAAGGCGACCCACTACCGGAAGGTTGCTTCGCGGCCCTCCCACTGTCGGAAGCAGCTGCTCCGCTGGTCGCGCTGATCCGCGAGTTCCGCCCGCACGTCGTCATCACCTACGACGAAACCGGCGGCTACCCCCACCCGGACCACATCCGCACCCACGAGGTGACCCTCGAAGCCTTCACCGCGGCCGCCGACCCCGCCCGCTACCCGGGCACCGGCGAACCCTGGCAGCCACAAAAGCTGTACTACCAAGCAACCCTGAGCCGGGCGTGGTTCCAAGCCCTGCACGACGCGACCGTGGCTGCCGGCCTGGAGTCCGCGATGGCGGACGTCCTGGCCGAACTCCCGCTCGAAGACCCCTTGCCGGTCACCACCCGAATCCGCTGCGAGTCCCACTTCGCGACGCGCGACCGAGCCCTCCTGGCCCACCAGACCCAGGTCGACCCGGCCCACCCGTTTTTCGCCCACTCACGCGGAATAGAACGAAAAGCCTGGCCCTACGAGGACTACCACCTGGCCCACCCGACCCCCGGCCCCAACGTCGAGGAGGACCTCTTCACCGGAGTAACCCCATGAACCCGCGTGTCGTCCGTCCAATCACGCGTGATGCCTCCCCCATCACGCGAGATGCCCCGCCAATCACGCGAGTTCCGCCTTCAATCACGCGAGTTCCGTGTCCAGGCACGCGAGATCCGCCCCGGATCACGCCGGACCCGGCTCACACGGTGACGCGAAGCTCCCGCAGGCCCCGGATCACGAACTCGGGCCGTCGCCGCGGAGTCGCGGCGATCCGCAACCCCGGCAGCTTCGCGGCCAGCGCACCCAACGCCGCGGCGATCTCCACCCGAGCGAGAGGAGCCCCCACGCAGTAGTGGATCCCCAGGCCGAAGCCGAGGTGCGCGTTCGGCGTCCGTCCGATGTCGAGGGTGTCCGGCGCGTCGAACACCTTCGGATCGCGGGCCGCGGCACCCAGCAGTGCGCCGATCTTCTGCCCCTGCGGGACGACATGTCCGCAGATCGACACGTCCTCGGTCGCCGTCCGCTCGAACAGCTGCAACGGCGCGTCGAAGCGGATCAGTTCCTCGACGCACGAATCCAGCAAGGAAGGAGCCGCCAGCAAGCGTTCCCACTGGTCCCGGTGCGTGAGCAACGCCGTGATGCCGTTGCCGAGCACGTTGACCGTCGCCTCGTGGCCGGCCATCAGCAGCAGCACCGCGGTCGCGACCAGCTCGTCCGGCGTCAGCTCGCTGCGCAGGAGGTCGCTGATGATGTCGTCACCCGGGGCGTCGGCGCGGGCCGAAGCCACCGACCGGACGTACTCGACGAACTCGGTGGCCGCCCGCTCGGCGGCGTCACGAGCGTCCTCGGGCAGGCCGTACTCGTACATCTTCACGATGCTGTTTGACAACTCCACCATGCGGGGCCCGTCGGATCCCGGGACGCCCAGCAGCTCGGCGATCACCGCGACCGGCAGCGGCTGGGCCAGGTGCTCGAGGAGGTCCGCGCTGCCGTCGGCGGCGATCGCGGCCGCGAGGTCGTCGACCATCCGGTCGGCGAGCGTCGCGACCATCGGTCGCAGCCGTTGCACGTGGCCGCGGCCGAACGCGCCCGCGATCAGGCGGCGCAGGCGGGTGTGTGCCGGCGGCTCGTTCTCCAGCAGCGAGTTGCGGTGCAGCAGGTTGAACGACGCGAACCGTTCCAGCGGCTGCGCGTCCTGCCAGATCCGGCCCAGCCCGCGGTGCCGCAGCACCGCCGACGACGCGGCGTGCGACACCGCCACGGCGAGCCCCAGCTCGTCGTGGAAATGGACGTCGCCCTGCTCGCGCAGGGCGGCGAACGCCGGGTACGGGTCTTCCAGGAACGCGGGATCGCGGGGGTCGAACACGTCGCGAGACTAACCCTTCGATAGCGTTCCAAGCCGAGCCAGAGGAGGCAGCAATGGGCAAGGGCGCGCGCAAGAAGGGGCCCAAGCAGGCGACGGACCGCAAGCCGAAGGTGCGCGACGTCTTCGTCGGTCAGCCGTTCGAGGGACTGGCGGCGGAGCCCGAGCTGATCGCGCTGCGCGAGTTCGTGCCGTCTGCGACGGCCAAGCTGACCCTCGCCGACGGCGGCGACGTCACCCTCGGCACCGTGCTGCCGATGGCCGCGGCCGCGTTCGTCCGCTCGGACGGCCAGCGGTACCTCGGCCTGCAGGTGCAGACCCGCTCCTCCGACATCAGCCGCGACCTCGGCCGCTCGCTGAAGTGGCTGCTGGACGCCAAGGAGGGTGACGTCCTCGGCGTGCCGGACACGACGACCCCGCCGGAAGCCGACGAGCACGCCCGTCTCCAGGACCTGCTCACGCCCGGCGCCGAGCTCGACGTCACGCTGCACAAGGACTTCGCCTGGTGGCTGCCGGCGGACGCGGACGCGACCGGCGACGTCGCGGTGTCCCTCGAGCGCGCGAACGCCGCGATCATGCCGACCGAACGTCTGGGCTCAGGTGCCTACTGGGTCCTCGCCGGTGAGAAGGCGCACCTGCGCTGGGTCCGTCCGGAGCCGGAGAACCTGCTGCTCCAGGCACTGGCCCGGCTGTCCGCGGCCGGCGAGCTCGGCCTCGGCGAGGGTTCCCGCTACGCCGGTTCGTTCCGGGCGCACGGCCTGCTGGTCCCGGTCTGGGACCTCGACCCCGAGGCCCACGCCCGCGAGTGGGCGGAGGCGAAGGACGCCCTCGGCAGCCGCCTCGAGACGGCCTTGAAGTCCCTCGACGCCGAACCGCTGAACGCGGCCGAGCGCCGCGCCCGCGACGGCCTCATCGGCCGCCAGCTCACCCTGCGCTGACCCGCGCCGGGCTCGCGGCCCGCGACGGCTCCATCGGCCGTCAGCTCACCCTGCGCCGACCAACGCCGGGCTCGCGCCCGGAGTGACCACCACCGCCGCCGAGCACCACGCTCGGCGGCGGCTCGGGTCCGGCCGCACCGCGCCGGCCCGCGGCTTCGGTCCACGGGTGGGCCCCGCCGGCTTTCGAGCGGCAGTCCGCGGCGGCCGGAACGAGGAGACCGCCTCTCCCTCACCTCGCGCCGGTCGGCTTTGAATGACAGCCCGCGCGGCCAGCATGAGGAGCCGGCTCTCCCGCACCCCGCGTCGGTCGGCTGTCGAACGGCGGCCGGAACGAGAAGCCGGACCGGCTCTCCCGCATCCCGCGTCGGACACTGTCGGAAAGTGGCGGACCACCGGTCCGTCCCGGTGACCGGAAACTGCTCGGTGAGCGTTCAACCAGGCCTTATGTGGCGTACGAGACACCGCCGCCGGAACGGCGTGGTGGGACCATTCTCCGCGTGATACTCCACATCTGCGGGGCGGCCGACTGGGCCGAAGTGGGCGAAGGCGGCGAGTACCGGCCGGCTTCTCTGGACGAGGTCGGGTTCATCCACTGTTCCGACTTCGGCACGGCGCACCTGCCGGCCAACGTGCGCTACCGGGGCCGGACCGACCTGGTGCTGCTCGAGATCGACCCGGCGAAGGTCGAGGCGCCGGTCCGCTGGGAAGACGGCGCGCCGCCGCATCCGGCCGGGATCTGGTTCCCGCACGTCTACGGGCCGATTCCGCACGCCGCCGTCGTCGGCGTGCACCCGTTCGCCGAAACGGCCGAGGGTGGCTTCCGGCTGCCGGACTCGCTCGCGCGCCGCTGACGTGGGCAACTCATCACCCGGCCGGGCGGCGGCGAATCCGGGCGGGAACGCGGGCAACCTGAGGGGGCTGTGATGCGTGTGGAGGGGGAAAGCGACTCGGCTTCTGGCTACCCGACCCCGATGGGAGGCGATACGGTGACGGCTGCGGCACCCGTCTTCACCGGGGGAGATACCTGGGTGACCAGCGCAGGCCGAGGGAGGGCCGCGACGTTGCCGGGTGAGCTGGCCGACTTCGGCGACTTCGTGCAGGCCACCCTGCCGGGGCTGCTGCGTTACGGCCACGCGCTCACCGGCAACCCGCACGACGCGGCGGACCTGGTGCAGACCGTGCTGGAGAAGATCGGTTCGCGCTGGACCTACGTGCACGAAAAGACGGGCGATCCGCTCGCCTACGTCCGCCGATCGATGGCGAACGCGCACGTCAGCCGGTGGCGCCGGACGCGCCGGGAGAACCTGGTGGCCGATCTGCCGGACACCAGCCCGCACGTGCCGGACGACCCGTTCGAGCACGAGCCGCTGTGGCGCGCGTTACGAACGCTGCCGCCGAGACAACGGGCCGTCATGGTCCTGCGTTACTACGAAGGTCTCTCGGAAGCGGAGATCGCCGGTGCCCTCGGCGTTACGCAGGGCACCGTCAAGAGCCAGGCCAGCAAGGCGATCGCGTCACTGCGGTCGAAACTGACCGTGGCCGACATCCAAGGCGAAGGGAGTGACGCGGGTTGAACATCTCCGAGGACGAGCTCGAGCAGCGCCTGCGTGAGCTGTTCGCCGACGAACGGCTGGACCTGCCGCCGCCACCGGAAGCCGGCACGACCATCGTCGCCGGTGCGCGACGGCGTCGTCGCCGTCGTCAGGGCGTCCTGGCCGTGACCGGGGTCGCGGCGGCCGTGGTGGCCGTCTCGGGCGGGCTCACCATGGTGCACCTGCACGCCGAGGACGGCACCGCGGTGATGACCGCCGACGGATCTTCGATCAGCGTCAAGCCGCCCGAGAACCTCACGGCCGGGCGGCAGCCCCAGACCTCGGCCCCCGTGCCGACCAGGACCCAGGACATCGAGGTCTCGGCGCCTCCCGCTTCGCCGACGTCGAAGTCTCCACGGCCGTCGTCGGCCCAGCCGCCGTCGAAGCTGCCGTCCGTGCTGAGCGGGCCGCTGCTCGGTTCGGACGGCTTCGGCACCATCAAGCTCGGCATGTCCGAGACCCAGATGGCCGCGCTGGGCGTCACGCTCACCGAATCGCAGGCCGGTGCCAGCTGCACCGTGTACACCGCGCAGGGCAGCGGGGTGCCGTCGGCCGCGACCGTCGTGGTCTCGAAAGCGGTCGGGCTCACGGTCGTCACCCCGGAGCAGGTGGCGCACACGGCCGAGGGCATCGGCGCCGGCTCAAGTAAAGAGCAGGTGCTCGCGACCTACCCCGCCGCGAAGGAGGAGTCGGGGGGTGTCGTCGCCCCGGCCACCGACGCCGCCGACTACCACTTCCGGCTCGATGACTCCGGGGTCGTGCAGACGAGCCTGATGAGCGTCAACCAGGACTGCGCCGGCTGAGCGCCGGCCACATGCGAAAACCCGGGCTGTCCACAGGGGGAGAGCCCGGGTTTTCGAACCTCGTGGTGGGAGGCTGTCAGAGTGCCCCGCCGGCGACCGGCGGCATCCCGGAGTCGCGGCCACCGTCGCCGACGGACTCGCGGTACAGGTGGTTCTCGACCTCGAACAGGTTGCCGTTCGCGCGCTTGACGACGTTCAGCAGCGTGCTCATCTGGGAGATCTCTTCGACCTGCTCCTTGAGGAACCACTGCGTGAACTGCTCGCTGATGTAGTCCTCTTCGGCGCGGGCGGCCTTGGCCATCGCGGAGACGTCGGTGGCGACGTCCTTCTCCTGCTCGAGCGCGAGCTCGATGACCTCGGTGACGCCGGAGAAGTCGTTGCGCACTTCGCCCGTGCCGGGGATTTCGACGTGGTGGTCGCGGTCCAACATGTACTGCACGAGCGCCATCGCGTGGTTGCGCTCTTCGACGGACTGCTTGTAGAAGTGCTTCGCCAGCTGCGGCAGGTCCTCGGCGTCGAACCAGACCGCGAGCGCGATGTACTGCTGGGACGCGTTGAACTCGTTGTGGATCTGCGCCTGCAGCAGTTCGTAGAACTTCGAGCGCGGTTCTTTCTTCTTCGTCAGGGACATGAGAATCAGAATAGATCAAGTTTCGCTGAAAGGCCACTCGGAGCTGGTGATCTGGACCCTATTAGGGTTACCATTCCTAAAGAAGACGAACCTAATTTAAGTAAGCCTTCCCTAAATTGTCGTACCCATTTAGGGAAGGCTTACTTGAATTCACCGCAACGCTTCCCGGCGGATCGGGCAGGACATGCACCGCGGCCCGCCCCGGCCGGAGCCCAGCTCGGACCCGGCGATCGGCAGCACCTCGATGCCGGCCGCCTCCAGGCGCTCGTTCGTCTCCACGTTCCGCTCGTAACCCACGACCACGCCCGGCGCCAGCGCCAGGGTGTTGTTGCCGTCGTCCCACTGCTCGCGTTCGGCCGTCACCGGGTCGAGGCCGGTGTCGATGACGCGCAGCCGGTCGATCTCCATCGCCTCGGCCGCGGCCACCAGGAACGGCGCCGGGCCCGCGACCTTGACGCCTCCGTCGCCGGTCGGGCGGATGGTGAACGCCGTCAGCGAGTCGCGCGCCAGCGGGTACATCACGACCGCGTCGGCGTCGACCATCGTGCACACCGTGTCCAGGTGCATGGTCGCGCGCGATTGCTCGATCGGCACCGCGAGCACGGTGTGCGCGATGCCGTCGGCGAACACCGACCGCGCGAGCGACTCCGCGCCGGCCGCGGTCGTCCGCTCGCCGACGCCGATGGCCAGCACGCCCGGTGCCAGCAGCATCACGTCGCCGCCCTCGATCGGCGCCGAATGCGCGCCGTACGCGCGGGCCGCGTGCCGGAAGTAAGGGTGGTAGGCGTAGATCAGGTCCAGCACCGCGGTCTCGCGGCGGCGCGCGGGCATGGTCAGCGACGAGATCGCGACGCGGTCGGCGATCCACGCCGACGAGTCGCGCGTGAACAGCAGGTTCGGCAGCGGGTCGACGGCGAAGTCGTGCGGGTGGTTCATCATCCGCACCAGCGACGCGCCTTCCGCGGAGGGCAGCTCCTCGAACGTCATCCCGGCCATCAGCACCTCGGCGAGGCCGGCCGACGTGACGCCGGACAGGTGCGAACGCAGCGAGTCGGCGAGGTCGCCGCCGAGCCGCCGGTCGTCGACCGCCGCGTGGACGCCGGCCGCGTGGGCGCGGTCGTCCTCCAGCGCCGTCCGGAGGGCGTCGGCCAGCAGCAGCACCTCGACGCCGCGGCTGCGGAGCACGTCGGCGAACGCGTCGTGCTCGGCCTGGGCCCGGTCGACCCACGGGATCGAGTCGAAGAGGAGCTGGTCGTTGTTGCGGGGCGTCAGCCTTTTGAGCTCGTTGCCGGGCCGGTGCAGCAGCACCGCGCGCAGGGGTCCGACTTCGCTGTCCACCCGGGGAGGTGCCGTTTCGTCGATCACTCCCCGAGCTTAGTCAGGGCAACCAGGAAACGTGCCCCTTCAACAGGGCATACCCGACGAAGGACACAAAGTCGAACAGCGTGTGCGCGGCGACCAGCGGCCACAGCCGGTTCGTCTTCTGCCACAGCCGCCCGAACACCAGGCCCATGATCAGGTTGCCGACGAACCCGCCGAAGCCCTGGTACAGGTGGTACGACCCGCGCAGCACGGCGGCGCCGACCAGCGCGGTGTTCTCCCGGACGCCGAGCTGGCGCAGCCGCGTCAGCAGGTAGCCGATGACCAGGACCTCTTCGGCGAACGCGTTGCCGAACGCCGAGAGCGTCAGCGTGATCGGCCGCCACCACGTGTCGCCCAAAGTGGACGGTTGCACGGCCAGGCTGAAGCCCAGGTGGTAGGAGATGAAGTACAGCGCCAGGCCGGGGATCCCGATCAGCGCGGCCAGGCCGAGCGTCAGCAACGCGTCCCGCCCCGGCGACCGGCGGTCCAGCCCGACCTGCGCCATCTTGATGCCCGCGCGCCACAGGAAGTACAGCCCGAGCGCGCCCCAGCCGACCAGCTGGGCGGCCGAAAGCAGCTGCTTGAGCAGGTCGATCAGGCTCGCCGCGGCCTGCGGGACGTTGAGCTGGACCTGCTGCTGGGCCAAGGGCGTCGGCTGCAGCAGCGAGTCCACAAGGGACAGCAGGCTGCGCACGCCGGACAGCCCGAGCGTGATGCCGAAGACGATCAGCAGCTCGACCTTGATCGCCCGGCGTTCGACCGGGTCTTCGATCGCGCCGGGGAACTCGGGGCGGGCCGGGGCCAGCCACGATCGCGCGGTGAACGTCATGTGCGCACGCTACCTTCGGGGTATGCCGAGGAGCATCGCCACCAACGAAACCGTCGACCGCGCCGCGCTGGTCGAGTTCCTGTCCACCCGCCACCGCGCGATCCTGCTGACCACGAAGGCCGACGGCGGGCCGCAGCTCTCGCCGGTCACGTGCGGCGTCGATGCCGAGGGCAGGCTGGTCATCTCGACCTACCCGAAGCGCGCGAAGATCGTGAACATCAAGCGCAACCCGAAGGTCTCCGCATGCATCCTGTCCGACGAGTGGAACGACCAGTGGGTCCAGCTGAACGGCACGGCCGAGGTGCTGGACATCCCGGACTCCGTCGAGCCGCTCGTGGAGTACTTCCGGGCCATTTCTGGTGAACACCCGGACTGGGACGAATACCGCGAAGCGATGGTCAAGCAGGGCAAGAGCATCATCCGCGTGACCATCGAGAGCTGGGGTCCGCTGGCCAAGGGCGGCTTCCCCGCCGAGCTAGCCTGACGCACCCCGCAGGAACGGGCAGCCGACCAGCCGCCGCAGCTCCATCGCGAGCTGCGGCGGGCTCTCGACGGACTTGGAGAACGCCAGCCGGACGTCGTGGTCGCCGGCGTCGGACTCGACGCGCAGCCGCAGCCCGAACCGGTCGAGCCCGAGCGGGCGGATCCGGCCACCGCGCAGCTCCGCCGGCAGGTGCATGGCCAGCTGCTCGACGACGTCGGAGTGGTCGCTCTCGAGGTGCCGCAGCCACTGGGCTTCGTAGTCGTGGAACGGGTCCGGTGGCGCCGCGCTGAACATGTGCGGGCGCAGCGAGTGCGTGCCTTCGGCGTCGGCGAGCACGAGCGACGCCGGGGTGAGCCGCAGCAGCGTGACGCCGTGGCCGACGTCGAGGAGCCGTTCGTCCGGCCGCGACTCGGCGATCGACACCGCCCGCGCGCGGGCCGACACCGGCGAGAGCGGCCGCAGCCAGCCGGTGATCCACAGCAGTCCGCGGATCGGCTCCCGCAGGGCGACCGGCGCCTGGTCGGCGAGTTCGACCATCACGGCCAGCTCGCCGCGCTGGGTCTGCTGGGCTGCGCCGACCATCGGGTGGTCGTCGGGCAGCAGCACGCTGACGCTGCCGCTGTGGTGCACGTGGTGCAGGAGCGGCACGACGCGCTCGCTGTCGAGACCGGCGCGTTCGCAGGTGGGCATCAGGGACGCGGGACCGTTGCGGGTCGCGATCGTCTTGGCGCGCTCGGCGGGGTTCGGTGCCGGCGGGCGGCGGATGGATGTCGGGGCCTCGGTCACGGCTCACCTCCTACTTAGGTTAGCCTAACCTGAATCCGACGGTCTGGATAGTCGCTCGTGTGCGGTCCGGGTCACGGGGGTGTTCCGCTGAATGGAGTATCGGGTAACGGCGCTGTGCAAAATTCCGAAAAGACCGGTGACCAATCGACACGGTGGGGGCCAGCGTGCAGATCGTCCCGGTTCCCGAACGCGTGCCCGCGTTCGAGCTCGACCCCGCCATGCCGTCGGGCGCGCTCCCGATCTTCGGCGAGTACCTCGACCGGATCGGCCGCACCGCGGCGGACGGGCGCCTGCTGACCTGGGTCCTGCCGGTGATCGGCATCGCCCAGTTCTTCACCGGCGCCGGGATCGTGCTGCCGCTGGGCACGCTCGCGCTGGCCGGTTCGGTCGTGGCGTGGTGGCGCTACCGCGCCCATCTCCGGGTGCCCGAGACCCGGCTGAAGCGGGAACCGTTCCGGCAGGTCGACATCGCGTCCGACGGGCTGGTGGCCGCCGGGCGGACGGTCGGCGTCCGGCTGCCGGACGGCCGCTGGCTGCGCGTCCGGCTCGACGAGGCGTACCGGCTGCTGCTGGCCGGGCACCGGCGGGTGTGGCTGCTGGGCCGCGGCCCCAAGGTGTTCGTCGGCTTCTCCGGGGTCGTGCGGGTGCGCCGCGCCCGGATCTTCGACGCGCCGCCGGCGGGCGCGGTGGCCGTGCCGCCCGTGGTGGCGTCCGGTTCGCCGCGGCTCGACCCCGTGCTGGCCGCGCACCGCCGCCGGATCGCCCGCGAACTGCGCACGGCGGCGGCGTTCCTGCTGGCCCTGGCCGCGTTCGCCGCGTGGGTGCGGGTCGACTTCCCGGTGACGAAGTGGGCGGCGCTGACCGTCGCGGCGGGCGCGCTGCTGGGCGCGCTCGTGACCGCGCTGCGAGCGGTCGCCTACCGCCGTCCGCTGCCGGCGGACCACTGGACGGAGCTGCGCGCGGTCCTCGACGGCCCGGTCCGCATGGGCCGCCACGGCGCGGCCCGGCTGAGCGGCCTGACCATGCTCGCCGACGGGACGGTGATCGGGTTCCGCCTGCCCAGGGCCGACCCCTCGATGGCGGCCAACATCGCGGCGACGGGCCGCCTGTGGATCGCGGGCGTCCCCAGGCCGGGCGCGGCGAAGGCGGGCGTGCCGGGCTATCCGGTGCTGGGCACGGTCTGGCTGGGCTGAGCCCAGCTCGGCCGCCAAGCGTCCGGGGCCCGCGAGCCGGACCGGAGGTGGGCGCGGAGCGCGGCCAAGGCCGGGTGCGGGTTGTCGCGGCGCCACACCAAGCAGTGCGAGTACACCGGCGTCGGGTTCGCGATCGGCACCTGCCGCAGGTCGTGACCCGCCGGCCACAGCAACCGCGCGCCGGTTCCGATCAGAGTGGCCACCTCGGCCGACTCCGCGAGGAAGTCGAACAGCACCTCGGTGCCGAAGTTCGGGCCGGCCGCGTCGATCGAGAGCCCGAACGCGGCGGCGAACTCGGCGTAGTAGGCCGCCCATTCGGTGCCGGGGACGATGCCCGGCATCCAGATGCGGTGGCCCTTCAAGTGCTCCGGAGTCACCGCGGGCGAATCGGCGAGGGCGTGCGCGGGGCCCGTGAGGAGGTGGAGCGGTTCGTCGTGCACCCACGCCGACGCGACCCCCTCCGGCAGTTCGCGCGCGGCGACGGCGCGGAAGGACGCGTCGATCTCGCCGTCGCGCACCGCGGTGATCGCGGCCGCGGCGTCGAAGAGCGTCAGGACCTCCAGCGCGACCTGCGGGTGCGCGGTGTGGAAGTCCCGCAGCAGGGCCGCGGTGCCGAGGCGCCGGCCGATGACGTCGACGCGGAGCGGGCCGGTGCGGACCGAAGCGAGCGCTCGCGCTTCGGCCCGGAGCAGCTCGCGGGCGTGCGGCAGGAACGCCTCGCCCTCGCCGGTGAGCCGGGCGCCGCGGGCGGTGCGCGTGAACAGGCGGGCGCCCAGCGTCTTCTCCAGCGCCGCGATGCGTTTCGAGACGGCCTGCTGCGTGATGGCGAGGTCGGCCGCGGCGTCCTGGAACCGGCCGGCGTCCGCGGCGGCGACGAAGGTGCGCACGGCATCGAGATCCACGACGACCGACTCTAGGGTCACAACGCGGGGTTGTGGCGCGCCGATGCGGTGGTTGTTTGATCCCCGCGGCTCTTCTTCGCTTTGATCCTCCGGTGATGCGCGGAAGGTCGCTCGGGCGGCGGTTCAGGTGGCTGTGGACGGCTTACGCCGTGAGCGCGTTCGGCACCTGGCTCGGCTTCGGCGCCTTCCCCATGCTGGCGATCCTCGTGCTGCACGCCGGGCCCGCGGCCGTTTCGGCGCTCGCCGCGGTCGGTCCGGCCGTCGGCGCGCTCGTGGCCGTGCCGCTGGGGCCGTGGGTCGACCGGCGGCCCAAGCGGCCGGTGCTGGTGGCCATGGACCTCGTCCGGTTCGCCGCGCTGATCAGCGTGCCGGCCCTCTACGCCCTCGGGTCGCTGAGCTTCGCCCAGCTGCTCGTCGTCTCGGTGGTCGTCGCCGCGGCGGACATCACCTTCACATCGGCGAGCGGCGCCTTCCTGAAGGGGCTCGTGGCGCCCGAAGACCTGCTCGTCGCGAACGGGCGGTTCGAGTCGACGAACTGGACGGCCACCGCGCTCGGCCCGCCGCTCGGCGGGGCGGCGTTCGCGCTCTTCGGGCCGGTGACGTCGGTGGCCGCCAACGCCGTCAGCTTCCTGCTCTCCGCGCTCGGAATCCGGGCGATCGGCGGAGCCGAACCGCGCCCGCGGGAGACCTCTCGCCTGCGCGCCCGGGACCTGGCCGCGGGGTGGCGCACGATCCTGACCCACCCCGGGCTGCGGCCGCTGTACTTCAACGTCCTGCTCTTCAACGGCCTGATCATGTGCACCGAACCGCTGCTCGCGGTGCTGATGCTGAACCAGCTCGGGTTCACGCCGTGGCAGTACGGGCTCGCGTTCGCGGTGCCCTGCCTCGGCGGGCTCGCCGGGTCGAGGCTGACCCCGCGGCTCGTCGCGCGGTTCGGCCGGCACCCCGTGCTGCTGACGTCCGGGGCGCTGCGGGCGTGCTGGCTGCTCGCGCTGGCCTTCGTGCCGGGCGGCACCGGCGGGCTCGCGTTCGTCATGCTCGTCGAGCTGGGCATCATCGTGAGCTGCAGCGTGTTCAACCCGGTTCTCGCGACCTACCGGCTCGAGCAGCTCCCGGCGGACCGCGTCGCGAGCACGCTTTCGGCGTGGTCGGTCAGCACCAAGGCGTCGATCGCCACGTTGACGGCGCTCTGGGGCGTGCTTGCGAGCTTCACCGGCCCGCGCGTCGCGATCGGTGCCGCCGGCGTACTCGTATTGGTGACGCCGTTGCTGCTGCCTCGCCGGGACCGGACGCCGGTAGCCGCCTAACCCAGCGACTTCCGCGTCGCCTGCTCGGTCTCCAGCACGCCCTGCCGGATGCCCTCCAGCTGGTCGCTCAGCTCGCGCACCGCCCCGGTGTCCACCGCGACGTCCGTGGTCGCCGCCGTCAGCTCCGCGACGCGCGCCACCAGGCTGTCCAGCCCCAACGCGCCCGACTGCAGCTGCGCCAGCAGCTTGTCGCGCGCGCCGGAGAGCCGCGCGTGCACGTCCTCCTGGGCCTGCACCGCCGAGAGCGCCTGTTCGAGATCGCCGCGGACCTCCTCGCGCGCCGATCCCATCGACTGCTCCAGCCGGCGCCGCTCCCGCGTCACGGTCTCGAGGTCGACGCGGGACAGGGCCTTCCCGGTCGCCGACGCGCGGCCTGCCAGGCGCCGGAGCGTCGCCAGCGTCTCCTGGACCACCGGCTCCATGTCCGCGACGCGGTCGGCGAGCGGGCCCGCGTCGAGGGATTCGCTCAACGACCCGAACCCGTCGGCCGCGCCCTCGGCCCGGCGCAGCCAGTTCGCCTCGGCCGAACCCGCGGCGACGTCGAGGATCCGCGCTTCGCGGGGCGCAGGTTCCTTCTCGCGCGTTGCGACGCCGACGCCCGCCCAGGCCGCGAGCACGGCGACGCCCACCCCGAGCGACGCGACCACCGGCAGCTGGACGGCCCACGCCACGCCCGCCGAGGTGGCGGCCAGCAGCAGCCCCCACGGTTCGGCGAGCTCACGGGCGAACTTCATGTCAGAAATTCGAAATCACGGAGGTGAACACCTGGTTGATCGAGTCCGGTTTGGACGAATCGTACTCCGATCCCTCGGTCGCTTCGGCGATCTGCTTCAGCACGCCCTGGTCGGCGTCCGAGCCGTAGGCGATCGTGAACAGCCGGACCGTCTCCGCGTTGCCCTCCGGCCGCAGCTGCGGCAGCAGGTGCTCGAGGTCGACGCCGCCGGAGTCCTCGTTGCGGCCGTCGGTCAGCACCACGACCGCGTTGATCGCCGCCGGGTCGATGTGCGCCTTCATGTACTCGTACGCGGCCAGTGAAGAGTCGTAGAGCCCAGTGCCGGCCTGCGGCGTCAACCCGCTCAGCCGGCTGGCGAGGGTCTCCTTGCCGTTGGTGCCCAGCGCCTGCACCGGCACCAGCTCCTGGTAGTCCTTGTCGCTGTCGAGGCGGGTGGAGAACTGCCAGAGCCCGACCTGGTCGCGCGGCACGAACTGGCCGAGCGCGTCGATCGCGGCCTGCTTGGCCAGGTCGATCTTGCTCTTGCCGGTGCCCTTGACCTCGTCGCCCATCGAGCCGGAGACGTCCACGACCAGCAGCACGTTCGCCTTCTTGCGCAGCTCGCTCCAGGAGCTCAGCAGCTTCGAGAGCACGGCCGGCGACGGTGGCCGGATGAAGTTGATCTTCGCGTCGGGCTGGACGCCGTTCTGGGTCGTCACCTGCGGGCCGGGCTTGCCGTCGAACGACCGGAAGCCCAGCGCGGCGAACCGCGCTTGCGTCTCCGGCCCCCGCAGGGAGCCGAGGAAGTCCGCGGCGATCTGCTTGCGCGTCGGGTCGGCCCAGTTCAGCGTGACGAACGGGTGGTCGGAGTTGAGCGTGCCGTCGGCCGGGTAGATCGCGACAATCGGCACCTTCGGCGGCGCGTGCTGGCCGACCTTGGCGGGATCGTTCGTGGGGTTGCCCTGGTTGTAGCCGATCAGCGAGCTCTCCTCGACGGTCACCGCCGAGATGTAGGACAGCGCCGCGCCGCGGTCGTCGGCCTTCTGCAGGTTCGTCAGGAAGGTCAGCGTGTTGTCGCCGTAGTGCACGATCGCCTGCTCGATGTTCGTGACGAACTGCCTGGCCTCGGGCTTCTCGAGCGCGGCCGCGGTGAGGTCGGACGACGTGCCGGTGGCCGCGTAGTACGCGCCGATGGTCGCGTTCAGCCCCGCGGTGGAGATGTTCGGGTTCGTCTTGCCGAGCCGGAACTTCCCCCACTCCGGGTGGCCGTACTTCGCCCAGCCGGCCGGGTCGGTCGCGAGCGTGGCGAGGTCCTTCCAGCCGATCGGCTTGGCCGGCCAGCCCAGCGCCTCGGCCATCGGCTTCGGCATCGCGACGGTCAGCGGCGAGTTCGCGACCGACTGCGGGTCACCGTCCGGCACGATCGACGCCGAGTCGCCCTTCGCGTTGACGCGCAGCAGGTTGACCCAGCCGCTCGCGGCCGGCGTCCAGACGTCGGGGCGCGGCCCGTCGGTGGCTTCGTTCCAGCCGTTCGCCAGCGCCTGCATCGCGATGCCCGACGACTTCGATTTCACGATGACGTCGACGCAGTGCCCGGCGACGGTCCGTCCGGAGTAGGCCTTGGCGGCTTCCTGGACTATTCCGACCTTTTCCGGGGACGAAGCGACGTTGAGGGCGACGGCGTCCGACCCGGTGCATTTCACCGGGTCCGCCTCGTCGCCCGAGCCGCTGGTCCAGGCCCGGATCCCGACGATCAGCCCGGCGGCCACCAGGATCGCGGCCACGAACGGGAGAATCTTTCTCTTTCGCCGTGCTGGTTGGGAATTGATCATCGAACCCTCCCCGTTCCGCCACCGGAATACCATTATCGGGCAGTGGAACAGGAAGGGGACGGTAATTCCGAAACTTGACTAAACCTTAGGGCCGCGACGCGACCAGGTCCACGCATAGCCGGGGTCTTCGGACGCGTCGGCGGCTTCGCCGAGGTCCAGCGGCGCGAACGTGTCCACCATGACCGCGGTCTCGTCGAAGAACTCCGCGCCGATCGACGCCTCCGCCGCGCCCGGCTGCGGGCCGTGCGTGAAGCCGGACGGGTGCAGCGAGAGCGAGCCGACGCCGATGCCCGAGCCCTTCCGGGCCTCGTAGTTGCCGCGCACGTAGAACATCAGCTCGTCGGAGTCGACGTTCGCGTGGTTGTACGGCACCGGGATCGAGTCCTCGTGGTAGTCGACCTTCCGCGGGCAGAAGGAGCAGACGACGAAGTTCGGGCCCTCGAACGTCTGGTGCACGGGCGGCGGCTGGTGCACGCGGCCGGTGATCGGCTCGAAGTCGTCGATGTTGAACGCCCACGGGTAGAGGCAGCCGTCCCAGCCGACGACGTCGAAGGGGTGCGTCGCGTACGTGTAGCGCGTCAGGCCGGCGCGGTGGCGCACGAGGACGTCGACGTCCTCGCCGTCCGCCAGGAGCGGCTCGGACGGCCCGCGGACGTCGCGCTCGCAGTACGGCGAGTGCTCCAGGAACTGCCCCTTCGCCGACAGGTACCGCTTCGGCGGCCCGATGTGCCCGCGTGCCTCGAGGATGAAGAGGCCGACCTCGCCGTGGGGGACGACGCGGTAGGTGCACGACGTCGGGAGCACGAGGTAGTCGCCGTCGCCGATCTCGAGGCTGCCGTAGATCGTCTCGACGGTCGCGGAGCCGCCCTGGACGTAGAACAGCTCGTCGCCGGCCGCGTTGCGGTAGAGCGGGCTGGGCGCGGTCGCGGTGACGAACCCGATGGTGACGTCGGCGTTGCCGAAGAGCCGGCGCCGGTCGGTCACGGCGTCGGCCTCGGCCCCGAACTTGAGGTCCCGGGTCTGGAACGCCCGCGGCTTGAGCGGGTGGTTCGGGGTCAGCGGCCCGCGGTCCTCCTCGACCGCCACGGCGTCGACGATCGCCGTCGGCAGGCCGCGGTGGTAGAGCAGCGCGGAGTCCGCGGAGAAGCCCTCGACGCCCATCAGCTCCTCGGCGTAGAGCCCGCCGTCCGGCTTCCGGAACGCGGTGTGCCGCTTGTGCGGGATCTCACCTACTCGCCGGTAGTAAGGCATCGACAACCCCTTCTGGCGCGTCCGTTGTGCGAACGATTTTGTCCTGATGTCGTACGCTACTAGCGTGTCATTCGTGTCAAGCGCTGTGGAACTCACGCCCCCCGGCCCCCGTGGAATCCCTCCCCTGTTCGCGAGGCTCGTCGACGACTCGGCGCTGTTCCCTCCGGGCGATGCGGCCATGCCCGAAGCCCTGCGCGCGCACTTCGCGATCCGGGAGTCCGAACACGCCGGTGTACTGGGGGTTTTCCTCTGCCAGGCGTCCCGGCTGCCGGAGCTGATCACCGAGCTGATCAAGATCAAACCGAAGCAGCCGCTGCCGTTCTCGCTGATCATCGACACCGGTCTCGGTGGCGTCCCGAAGGCGATCTCGATCGTCGAGTCGCGCAGCGAGCTCCTGGCGCTGCGGATGGTCGAGATGCCGGCGCCGTCGGACGTCGACGAGGTCTGGCTGGAGCGCGTCTCGGAGTTCGTCCCGGAGGACGTCATCCGCGTGGTCGAGCCGCGGCGCGGCGTCGGCTGGCTGGACGGCGTGCGGAAGGTCATCGAGCACGGCAGCTGGCCGAAGATCCGCTGCGGCGGCAAGGCGGGGGAGAACTTCCCGAGCGTCGACGAGGTGGCGGACTTCCTCGCCGTCGTCAGCGGGTCCACCGGGGCGTCGTTCAAGGCGACGAACAGCCTGCACCGCGCGGTCCGGCACGCCGACCCCGACACCGGCTTCGTGCACCACGGCTTCCTCAACCTCCTCGTGGCCTCCGGGCGCAGCCTCTCCGGCGGCGACGTCCGGGAGGCGCTGGAGTCGACCGACGCCGAAGCGCTGGCCGATGAGGCCCGCGGGTTGTCCGAGCAGGCCGCGAAGGCCGTTCGGGCGCTCTTCGCGTCGTACGCGGCGGCGTCGTTCGAGCAGCCGGTCGCCGACATGGGCGAACTCGGCTTGCTGTGACCGGCCGGGAGGGGTCGCTGACGCTCGACCGGGGCTTGGCGCTGCTCCAGGCAGTGGCCGACGCCGGCGGCGACGCGGCGACGATCTCCGAGCTGGCCGTGGCCATCGGGGCCAGCCGCGCGGCCGTCTACCGGCTGCTCGTGCCGCTGTCGGAGCGCGGGCTGGTCTGGCGCGACGGCACGAAGGTCCGGCTCGGCGTCGGCCTGCTCCGGCTGGCCGGGCAGGTCCTCCCGCAGCTGCGGGACGCGGCCGGCCCGGTGCTGCGCGAGCTGGCCGAGAAGGTCGGCGCGACCGCGCACCTCTCGGTCGCCCAGGGAACGCAAGCGCTTGCGGTGGCCGTCGTCGAGCCGTCGTGGACGAGCTTCCACGTCGCTTACCGCGTCGGCAGCCGGCACTCGCTGACGTCGGGTGCGGCCGGCAAGGCGATGTCCCTGCGCCCGGGCGGCGACGGCTGGGTGACGTCGACGGGTGAGCTGCAGGCGGGCGCGTCCGGAGTCGCGGCGCCGGTGCGCGGGGTGCCGGGCCTGAAGGCGAGCGTCGGCGTCGTCTCGATGGAGCCGCTCAAGGCCGCCGAAGTGGGCCCGCAGGTCGTCGCGGCCGCCGTGCGGCTGGCCGACATCCTGCGCGCCTAGCGGCGCGGAACCGCCAGCAGCGGCCGGACCATGGTCAGCAGCAGGGCGACGTCGATCGTGAACAGCAGGCGCTCGAACAGGCCCAGCGTGACGTCCTGCTGCGCCGGGCCGACGATGAGCGTGACGACGAACCCGGCTAGCACCACGCCGATGGCGGCGAAGCTCGCGGTGGCGAGCCGCCGGATCGTCGTCCTGCGCGGCTCCCACGGGCAGCGCTCGCGGCCGCGCCTGGTGAGCACGAACGCGGCGGCCGGCAGGGCGACGAACGCCGTGAGGGCGGCGATGTTGTGGACCTGCCCGGACAGCGACCGCGCCTGCCCGTCCGGGTCCACGGGGACGAGCCCGCACACGAGGAGCCCGGCCGACCAGACGCCGGTCAGCACGCAGACGGCGGTGGTGCCCGGCCGGTGGGCCTTCGCGATGCCGGCGAGCAGGGCGACCGAGCCGAGCGAGAGGGCCAGGCACATCACGCTGAACAGGGGAGCGGCCGACGACGAGCCGAGCTTGCCGTAGACGTACTCCGACAGCGTCTGCCAGATCGGGCTGACCTGGCCGGAGAGCCGCAGGTGCAGGTCGATCGAGATGGCCACGGCGAGGCCGATGCCGCCGAGTGCGATCCGGCCGTGCAGCGGCGAGACCGCGGGCAGGGGCTTGTTCACCTGGCTTCCACCCTTCCGTTTCCGGAAGGTTACCTGGCAAACCTGTGAACCAGCGGTCAGAAAGCCAGCTGGAGCAGGGCGAACGCCGCGAACCCGGCGAACGCGAACCCGGCGCAGCGCTGGATCAGCTTCGGCTTGATCCGGCTGCGGATCTTCGCGCCGATGAACACCGCGAGCCCGGCCACGACGATCAGCGCGGCGAACGCGCCGACGCCGACGGCGACGGGGTTGCCGATGCGGGCGGCGAGGCTCGCCGTCGCGAGCTGGGAGGCGTCCCCCCACTCGGCGGCGAAGAGCACGCCGAACGACGTCATCGCGGAGCGCAGGAAGGAGAGCGGGGCGGGACCGACGCGCGAAGCGTCTTCGCCTGCTTCGTCGGCTTCGCTGAATCCTTCGCGAAGGAGCATGAAAGAGCCGAGGCCGAACATCGCGGCGACCACCAGGGAAAGGACGACGTCCGGTAACAGCGTCAGCACACTGCCGAACGCGACCGCGATGACGCATTGCACGGCGAACGCCGCGCAGACGCCGGCGAATACCGGGCCACCGCGGAAACGCGTGGTCAGGACCAGGGTGGCGACCAGCGTCTTGTCCGGCAGTTCCACCGCGAGGACCAGGCCGAACGCGCTGATCAGCGCCACCATTGCGGGAGTCATGTGTATTTCTCGCCCCTTTCACTGCAACGATAAAGGGGAGTTTCGGAACGGCGCAAGCTGATGGCTTGCGCGAAATTGCCGGATCGGCAGTCGTGAATTTGTCATCAAGCCGCGTCGCACAATTTTCTTCGGCGCACCGAAAATTCGATTGTGGGCTGGGGTAGGTTGGCGGCCATGGGGTCTGAGGCGCGTGCTGCGCAGGTCGAAGAGGTCATCCGCCGGCTGGAAGCTCACTACGTGTTCCCGGATGTCGCGGCGAAGCTGGCAGAAGCGCTTCGCCAGCGTCTCGGCGAAGGCGCGTACGACGGACTCGGTGACGCGGAATTCGCGACGCTCGTCACAACGGACCTGCAGTCGGTCAACGGCGACAAGCACCTGCGCCTGCGCCACCACCTCGACCCCGTCGCCGACGACGGCGACGCGGCCGTGAACTCCGACGGGTTCCGGCTCGAGGCCGAGCTGGAGGGCTTCGGCATCGCCGAGGTCAAGAGACTCGCCGGCAACGTCGGCTACCTCGACACGACGATGCTCTACCCGCCCGAGCTGGCCGGACCCGCGATCGCGGCGGCGATGACGCTGCTCGCGCCTGCCGACGCCCTCCTGCTGGACGTGCGCCGCAACCGCGGCGGCACCCCCGGCACGAGCGCGCTGCTGCAGACCTACCTCGTCGACGAGCAGGTGCACTACCTCGACATCTACGAGCGCGAGGGCCACCGGACGACTCAGATGTGGACGCTGCCGTACGTCCCGGGCCTGCGGTTCGGCGGCACCAAGCCGGTCTGGGTGCTGACCGGGCCGCGGACGTTCTCCGGCGGCGAGGACCTCGCGTTCTCGCTCCAGCAGCAGGGCCGGGCGAAGACGGTCGGGGAAGCCACCCGCGGCGGCGCGCACCCGCGTGAGCAGTACAAAGTGGACACCTACCTCGACGTGACCGTGTCGATCGCGCGCTCGTTCCACCCGGAGACGGGGGAGAACTGGGAAGGCACCGGCGTCCGCCCGGACCTGCCGGTCGCCGCGGAGAGGGCGTTCGACACGGCGTACGCGCTGGCGCTCGAGCACGTCCTGGAGCTGGGTTCCGCCGGGCCGCGGCGGACGGTGGCGGACGAGGCGCGCCAGGCGCTCGACCGGCTGTAGTCACCCGGGACGTTGGTCCCGGGCCAGAGGGGACCACTTGATCTGGCTGGGCCCCCGGCTCCGGAGCACGCTGGACCACGTGGAGGTCCTTGAGCTAGCGCGGTGGCAGTTCGGCATCACCACCGTCTACCACTTCCTGATGGTCCCGCTGACCATCGGGCTGTCGATCCTGGTCGCGGCGATGCAGACCCGCTGGGTCCGCACCGGCGAGCTGCGGCACCTGAAGATGACGAAGTTCTGGGGCAAGCTGCTGCTGGTCAACTTCGCCATGGGCGTCGTCACCGGCATCGTGCAGGAGTTCCAGTTCGGGATGAACTGGAGCGCGTACTCGCGCTTCGTCGGCGACGTCTTCGGCGCGCCGCTCGCGATGGAAGGGCTCGTCGCGTTCTTCGTCGAGTCGACCTTCCTCGGCCTGTGGATCTTCGGCTGGGACCGGCTGCCGAAGAAGGTGCACCTGGCGTGCGCGTGGGCGTTTTCGCTGGCCACGATGGCGTCGGCGTACTTCATCCTGGCCGCGAACTCGTGGATGCAGCACCCGGTCGGCGTGACGTTCGAGAACGGCAAGCCGACGATGAACTCGATCTGGGCGGTGCTGACGAACAACACGGCGCTCGCCGCGATCCCGCACACCCTGGCCGGGGCGTTCTCGGTGGCGGCGGCGTTCCTGGTGGGCGTCGCGGGCTGGCACCTGTGGCGGCGCGGCTCGGATCAGGACGTGTGGCGGTCCTCGCTGCGGCTGGGCGGCTGGGTCGGCGTGGCGGCGTTCGCGGTCCTCGCGATCACGGGTGACACGCAGGGCAAGCTGATGTTCGAGCAGCAGCCGATGAAGATGGCGTCGGCGGAAGCGCTGTGCCACACGGAACAGCCGGCGAGCTTCTCGATCATCGCGATCGGCGACGTCGCCGGGGCCAACTGCGAGGACGTCAAGACGTTCAACGTGCCCGCGCTGCTGTCGTTCCTGGCGCACAACGACTTCAAGACCGAGGTCAAGGGCGTCGAGGACCTGATCACCGAGTACCAGGCGAAGTACGGCACGAACTACCCCGACGACCCCGCGCTGGGTTCGCTGGCGGGCAAGCCGATCGACTACGTGCCCAACCTGCCGGTGACGTACTGGGGCTTCCGCATGATGATCGGCTTCGGCGCGGTGTCGGCGGGCATCGGCCTGCTGGCCCTGTGGCTGACGCGCCGGGACCGCATTCCGGCCGGCCGCTGGTTCCCGCTGCTGGTCCTCGGCGGCATCGCGACGCCGTTCCTGGGCAACAGCGCGGGCTGGATCTTCACGGAGATGGGCCGTCAGCCGTTCGTGGTCGTCCCGAACCCCTCGGGCGTCGACGGGGTGTGGATGTTCACGGCCCAGGCGGTCTCGCACCTGACGACGGGTGAGGTGTGGACGTCCCTGATCGCGCTGACCACGGTGTACGCGGCGCTGGGCGTGGTGGAGCTGTACCTGATGCGCAAGTACATCCGCGGCGGCGTCGACGCGGTCATGCCGCCACCGAAGAAGGACTCCGACAAGACCGACGGCGACACGCTCGCCTTCGCGTACTGAGGTGGTGGACTCGATGGACACCCACAGTGCTGGTGTCTTCACTCTCCCGAGTTACCCACAGCCGACCTGTGGACAACTCCACCGGTTGTGGATAACTCATGGCTACCGCGCTCGAGGAGGGACGCGATGACCCTCGCCACGATCTGGTTCGCCGTCATCGCCTTCTTCTGGCTCGGCTACCTCTTCCTCGAAGGCTTCGACTTCGGCGTCGGGATGCTGCTGCCCGTCCTCGCGCGCGACAACACCGAGCGCCGCGTCATGGTCAACACCATCGGGCCGGTCTGGGACGGCAACGAGGTTTGGCTCATCGTCGCCGGCGGAGCCATGTTCGCCGCCTTCCCCGCCTGGTACGCGGGCCTGTTCTCGGCCGCCTACCTGCCGTTGCTGATCGTGCTGCTCGCCCTCATCGGCCGCGGCGTCGCGTTCGAATACCGCGGGAAGGTCGACTCCGAGCGCTGGCGGCGCACGTGGGACCGCGTGATCATGACCGGCTCGTGGGTCGCGCCGCTGGGTGTCGGCCTCATCCTCGCCACCACCGTCCTGGGCCTGCCCCTCGACGCCGCCGGCAACCGCGTCGGCTCCGCGTTCGCCGCCTTCCGCTGGGACACCCTGCTCGGCGCGATCGCGGTCGTCGCCTTCTCGCTCACGCACGGCGCCACCTTCCTGGCCCTCAAAACCAGCGGTGACCTGCGGGAGCGTGCCCATGGCCTGGTGCTCAAGCTGCTGCCGGCTGCCATGGTGCCGATCGTCGCGTTCCTGTCGGTCGTCCAGTGGCGCTCGGGCACGCTGTGGACACTGCTCGCGTTCGGGATCAGTGCTCTCGCCGCGGTGGTCGCCTGGCTGCGGCTGCGCGCCGACCGCGACGGCCAGGCGTTCGCCGCGCTCGGCGTCGTCATCGCGGGGGCCGCGGTGGTCATGTTCGGTGCGCTCTTCCCGAACGTCCTGCCCTCGACCCTCGACGTCGCCAACACGCTCACCATCGAGGGTGCCGCGTCGAGCCCGTACACGCTGACCGTGATGACCTGGGTCGCCGTCTTCGGCGCCCCGGCCGTGCTGATCTACCAGGGCTGGACGTACTGGGTGTTCCGCAAGCGCATCGGCACCCAGCACATCCCGGCGGTCCACGCGCCATGATGAACCGTTTTTTCGGGGGTTCCGGGTGGCGGAGCCCCCGGCCTGGGGCGGAGCCCCGGTTGTCACAGCTTCCCGGACGCGCTCCCCTTTCCGCCTCGGAGTCCACAGTGGACTCGGCGCGGCCGGGAAAGGGCCCGCTCGGCGCATTGCCGGCCCTCGTGCCGGCCGTGCGCCGGGCGCTGGCCCTGGTGGGGTTCCTCGCCTTCCTCAACGCCCTCGCGCTGGTGGCTCAGGCATTCCTGCTCGCCGACGTCCTCGCGGCGATCGTCGGAGCGGGTTCCGGGGGACGCACCGCCCAGCTGGCCGCGCTGCTCGCGCTCGTCGTGACGCGCGCGTTGACCGGCTGGGCGGTGCGCACGGTCTCCGCCCGCGCCGCCGCGACCGCCCAACGCGAGCTGCGCGCGAAGGCCGTCGACCACGCGCTGCGCCTCGGGCCCGAGTGGATCGCCCGCCGCGGCCACGGCGAGCTGACGGCGTTGACGACCCGCGGCCTCGACGCGCTCGACGCGTACTTCCGCGAATACCTGCCCGCCCTGGTCACGGCGGCGGTCGTGCCGCTCGGCGCCGGCGCGGCGATCCTGTTCGCCGACTGGCCGTCCGGCGTGATCGTCGCGCTCACGGTGCCGCTGCTGCCGATGTTCGCGATCCTCGTCGGCAAGTACACGGCCGGGCGCGTCGCGGGCGCGACCGACGCGACGCACCGGATGTCCGAACGGCTCCTGGAGCTCGTGCGCGTGCTGCCGGTGCTGACCGCGTTCCGCCGCGCCGCCGCGCAGGGCGAGACGGTCCGGCAGCTGTCCGAACGCCACCGCCGCGCGACGCTCAAGACGTTGAAGGTCGCGTTTTCTTCGGCGTTCGTCCTCGAACTGATCGCGACGCTGTCGGTCGCGCTGGTCGCGGTGGTGATCGGCGTCCGGCTCGCCGGCGGGAACCTGCCGCTGGCCATCGGGCTCGGCGTGCTGATCCTCGCGCCGGAGTGCTACCAGCCGGTGCGCGCGGTCGGCGCCGCGTTCCACGCCAGCGAGGACGGCGTCGAAGCGGTCCGGCGCGTCGCCGACCTGCTGACCGAGCCGGTGCCCCCGCCTGGCACCGCGGTCCCTTCGCGTGGCTCACTTCGGGTGTCGGCCCTGCGCGTGGCGCGACGCGGCGGGTTCGCGCCTGATGGCGAGACGTTCAGCGTCCGTCCGGGCGAGACTGTCTGGCTTCGCGCGCCGAGTGGCGGCGGCAAGTCGACGACGCTCGCGGCGCTGCTCGGGTTCGTCCCGGCCCACGACGGCGCCATCACGATCGGCTTGACGAACCTGGCCGACGCCGACCTCGCGCGCTGGCGCGAGCAGGTCGCGTGGGTGCCGCAGTCGCCCGTGTTCACCGGCGGCACGGTCCGCGAAGAGATCGGCTCCGACGGTTTGCTCGGCGAACTCGGCCTGACCGGGCTCGCGGACCGGCCGGTGGCCCGGCTTTCGCTGGGGCAACGTCAGCGCGTCGCGGTCGCCCGGGCGCTTCAGCGAGTGCGGGACGGCGCGTGGCTGCTCCTGCTCGACGAGCCGACGGCCCACCTGGACGAGGCCAACGCACGGCTGGTGCTCGACGCGGTCCAGCGAGCGGTCGACGACGGCGCCGCGGCGGTCATCGCGGCCCACGAGCACGCGGCGGCGGTCGACCTGCCGTCCGAGGCCCCGGTTCTCACTGCAGAGTCCACTGTGGACACTGCAGCGTCGCCGATCGCGTGGCGAGCACTGCTCGACGGCCGGCTCTTCGGCGGCGCGGCGCTGGGCGCGCTCGCACTGCTGGCCGGGGTGGCGCTGACGGCGACGTCGGGCTGGCTGATCGCCAGGGCGTCGCAGCAGCCGCCGATCCTGACCCTGACGGTCGCGGTGGTCGGCGTCCGCGCGTTCGGGCTGGGCCGCGCCGGGCTGAGGTACGTCGAACGGCTGGTCACGCACGACGCGGCGTTCCGCATCGCGGGCCGCCTCCGGGTGCGGCTGTGGAATTCGCTCGTCCGGCTCGGTCCCGCGCGGGGCTTGCGTGCGGGCGAGGGGCAGCGCCGCTTGGTCGCCGACGTCGACACGGTGCGCGACCTGCTGCCGCGGGTGGTGTCGCCGCCGCTGGTGGTGGCGCTGGTCGCGGCGGGCGCGATCGCCGTGCAGACATGGGTCCTGCCGGCGGCCGGTCTGGTACTGGCGGCGGCGGTGGCGGTGGGGCTGTGCGCACCATGGGTGGCCCTGCACGCCGAACGCCGCGCGACGACGGCCCTGGCGGACGGCCGGCGCGAAGTGGCATCGCGAGTCCTGGTGCTGTTCGAAGCGGCGGCGGAGCTGCTGGCGTACGGCAAGGATCGCGACCATCGCCACGCACTCACGGAGGCCGACACACGGCTGGCGGGGCAGGCGCGCCGCCAGGCGTTCGGCGCGGGCGCGGCGGAGGCGTTGATCACGCTGGCCTGCGGAACGGGCGCGGTGGTGAGCACGGCGCTGGCCGCCCAGGCGGTCGCGGCCGGAAGGCTCGACGCCGTGCTCGCGCCGCTGCTGGCTCTGGTGCCGCTGGCGCTGGCGGAGGTACTGACGCTCTTGCCACCGGCGGCCCAGCACTGGGACACCCTCCAGCGCGCTCGGCAACGCCTGGCCGACACACCCGCGCCGGTTCATGTACCGCACAAAGACGACAACCGCGTGGTGCTGCGGGGAGCTGATCTCGGCTGGCCGGGCGGGCCGGTGGTCTTGCGCGGTGTCGACCTCGACCTGGCGCCGGGGACGTACGCCGCGGTGGTGGGGCCGAGCGGTGTCGGCAAGTCGACTCTCGTGGCCGCGCTGCTGGGCTTTCTCGCTCCTCGGCGCGGTGTGGTCGCCGTCCCGGAGCGGGTGGCCTGGGCTCCTCAGGAGCCGATGCTCGCCGGCACCACGGTGGCCGAGAACCTCCGGCTCGCACAGCCGATGGCAACCGCGGAAGACCTGCGCGAGGCGTTGCGGCAGGCCGCGCTCGGCGACCTCGATCCGTCGACGGTGCTGGGCAGCGGTGGCAGCGGGCTCTCCGGCGGCCAGGCACAGCGCGTCGCGCTGGCGCGGGCGTTGCTCGGGGCGCCGTCGGCCGGTCTGGTGCTGCTCGACGAACCGACCGCCCACCTCGACGAGCCGACGGCCCAGGTCGTGCGTGCGCATCTGCGGGCGGCGCTGGCGGGCCGGACGGTCGTGCACGTGACCCACCGAGCCGAGGAAGCCGCCGGCGCGGACGTGGTGTTCGAGGTGCGGGACGGCCGGGTCGTGGCGCGGGTGCCGGTGTCGTGATCGATTCTCGTAGCGTGCTTGGCGCGCCGCCGCAGCGTCGCGCGATAATGACGGAACTCATGGATCCGACGCTTGCCGCGCGGGCGCTGTCCGCCGCCACCGAGATCACGAGCACCGCCCTGTCCGGCGACGACCCAGGAGCGGTGCTGGACACGGTCGTCGCCCGCGCGGCCGAACTCGCCGACGCGGACCTGGGCCTGGCCATGGTCAGCGCCGAGGACGGCCGAGTCGTGGTCGAGGCAGCCCACTACGCCACCGCCCACCCGGCCGAGCCGACCGGCCCGAAGGCGGAAAGCAGCCCTTCCGACGACCGTGATCCGGCGCCGGGCGAGCAGGCCGGCCCGCTCGTCGACTGGAGCGCCGACGCTCGACCGGCTTCGGCGGACGCGAGGGTCGGCGGCCAAGCCCGAGCGGCCGAAGAGCGCGCCAGTGAACCGCATGCTTCGCTCGGCGACCCAGCCGCAGCCAGCGGTGCAAGCACCGCTGGCGCCGTGAGCGGAGTGAGTGCCGGGGAGGCCTTGCGCGGGCTTGCTTTCTCCGCGGACTCCGCTGCCGGGCGGGTCGCTCGGGGCGGCGAGCCCATCGCCAGCGCCGACTTCACCGTCGATCCGCGGACCGCGCCCTACGTTCCTGCCGAACTGCAGGGCTATGGGCCCTTCGCCGCCGCGCCGTTCGGGTCCGGGGGGCGGGTTCTCGGCGCTCTCACCGTCTATCGGAAGCACGGGCGCGAGCCGTTCTCCGCGGGGACCGTCGAGATGCTCGTTGCCTTCGCCGCCCAAGCCGGGGTTGTCCTCGCGCTCGCCGAAGGTGCCAACGCTCGCCACCGCGTCGCGCTCTACGAAGAGCGGGAACGGATCGCTCGCGAACTCCACGACGTCATCGTCCAACGCCTCTACGGCGCCGGGATGCAGCTCGACCGGGTTCGGCGCAACATGCGCAAGCGGTTCGCCCAGGCCGACGGTGCGCGGCTCTCGGACGCCATCGACCAGCTCGACCAGACCATCGAGGAGATCCGGGGCACCGTGCGCGCGCTGAGGTCGCCCGAGCCTCGCCACGACACCGGCACGCCCACCGACCTCGCCGAGTCGGCGCGCGGCGAGGTCCGCATCGCCGGCGAACTACTCGGGTACCCGCCGACCCTGGAGCTGTCCGGCGAATTCGCCGACATTCCCGCGGAAAGCGCCGACCACATCCGGGCCGCCCTGCGCGAAGCTCTGTCCAATGTGGTCAGACACTCCGGCGCGAGCGAAACCCGCGTGACCCTGACCAGGGACTCCGGCGGCGTGAAACTCCGTGTCCGGGACAACGGTTCCGGCGTCCCCCAAGGCGTCGCCACCCGTGGCCTGCGTCATCTTGCCGAACGCGCGGACGCCGCCGGGGGCAAGTTCTTCCTGAACTCCTCACCCAGCCTCGGCACGCTCGTCGCGTTCGACCTCCCACTTGCCTGAGCACGATCTACCCTTCTCGGGTCATCCCGCCTCCCTTCCTCGCCCTCAGTGAAGATCGTACCGGCTTTTCGAACACCCATTCGACTCACATTCGAGTGAAAACGGCAGGTCGAAACCGCCGATTCGGATGGCGGACCGTGACGACCGGTGAAAAGGACGCAGCGAACGGCGGCTTGCGGACGAGGCGGTTGCGCGGAGTTACTTCTCCCGGCGCGCGATCCAGGCGGCGGCCTGCGTCCGGCGCTGCATGCCGAGCTTCGCCAGCACCGACGTGACGTAGTTCTTGACCGTCTTCTCGGCGAGGAACAGCCGTTCGGCGATCTCGCGGTTCGACAGGCCCTGGCCGATCAGCTCGAGCACGTCCCGCTCGCGCTCGGTCAGCGTCGCCAGCTCGTCCGTCGGCGGGTGCCGCATCTTGTCCAGCACCCGCGCGGTGCTCACCGGGTCCAGCAGCGACCGCCCGGCCGCCACCTCGCGGACCGCGTACACCACGTCCTGCCCCCGCACCTGCTTCAGCAGATACCCCGCGGCGCCGGCCATGATCGCGCCGACCATCGCCTCTTCGTCGTCGAACGCGGTCAGCATCAGGCAGGCCGGCGGGTTCGGCTTGGACCGCAGCTCGCGGCAGAGCGTGATGCCGTCACCGTCGCCGAGGCGGACGTCGACCACCGCGACCTCCGGCTCGACGTGCATCGCGACCGCCAGGGCCTCTTCGACGCTGCCCGCTTCGGCGACGACCTCGATGTCGGGCTCGTCGCCGAGGAGGTCGCGGAGCCCGCGGCGGACCAGTTCGTGGTCGTCGACGAGCAGTACCTGGATCGGCATATCCCCAGGCTACGGGGTACGCGCGCGCCGCGGTGACGGCTGGTCCGCACGTCACACCCGCCACGGCCGGTCGATTAGCCCCAAAGTGTGACCGCGGAACTCGTAACAAACCCGCCGGTACGCATTCCTGCCACTGATTCCGCAGGTCACGGGCAAAGGGGAAATAATCACGAGCCGGCCGGATTTTGGTGAGGCGCCGCCGTTTCCGAAATTCCGGAACAGGACGTAACAGGCCTGCCGTGGCCGCGATAGTTACCACACAATAACCCCGATTCTTCCTGAAAGGACCTTCCGGTGTCCTTGTTTCGTCGTGCCCTGACGACGGCCGCGGCCGTCGCCGGGCTCGCTCTCCTCGGCCCTGTTCCCCTCGCTTCCGCGCAGCTCGCGACGCCGCTCGCGGCCGACCTGGACTGCAAGAACTTCCAGTACCAGGAAGAGGCGCAGGCGGTACTCGACGCAACGCCGGGCGACCCGAACAACCTCGATTCCGATCACGACGGAATCGCCTGCGAATCCCTGCCGCCGCGTCCGCGGCAGAATACGTCCACGCCGACGGCCGAACAGCCGTCGCCCACGACGAAGACCCACACCGCCCCGAAGTCCACCACCCCCAAGAAGTCCACGACGGGCAACCAGGTGAAGGTGAAGCCGGTCGGCGGCGTCGCCACCGGCGGCGGCGAGCCGGACGAGGGCGCTCCCGTCTTCCTGGTGCTGAGCGGTGCGCTGCTCGCCTCGGCGGTGTCCGGCGGCATGGTGCTCTACCTGCGCCGGCGCACGAGTTGAGGCACCCGCGCCTGTGGCCGGCGGTCACGGCGGTCGTCGCCGCGCTCGGTGCGGTCCTGGTGGTGGCCTTCGTCCTCGCCTTCTCGCCGCACCCGCCGGAGCAGGTCGCCCCACCGTCCGCCACGCCTGTCGAGATCGCGCCGTCGTCCACCGCCGCGCCGTCCGGCGGCGGGCTCCCGGCAGCGAAACCGGCCTCCCTGAGCATCCCGGCGATCGGCGTGCGGGCCGACGGGATCAAGGACCTCGGGCTGACTTCGGGCGGTGAGCTCGAGGTTCCCGGTGACGCCACGACGGTCGGCTGGTTCACCGGCGCGCCGTCGCCCGGCGAGGCCGGGCCGGCGGTGCTGGCGGCGCACGTCGACTACAAGCACGTGCCCGGCGCTTTCTCCCGGCTCAAGGAGCTGCACCCGGGTGAGCAGGCGAGGGTCGGGCGCACCGACGGCCGGACGGCGGTCTTCACGGTCTACCGCGTCGACCGCTACGCCAAGGCGGAGTTCCCGACGGACCAGGTCTACGGCGACACGGCCGACCCCGAGCTGCGGCTCATCACCTGCGGCGGGGCGTTCGACCGGGCGAGCGGCAACTACCTCGACAACGTCGTCGTCTACGCGCGGCTCACCGGCGTCGAGGCCTAGCCGAGCTCGATCCGGGCCAGCTCGAGCCGCCGGTACGCACGGTCGCCGAGCGACCAGACGTCCAGGACGTCGCCGTCGAGCTCCGGGTAGGCGATCACGAGCCGGGTGAGGTCGCCGTCGGTCCGGTAGCCGATGTCCGCCGAGATCCCGGCTTCGAGCTGCCAGCAGAGCTGTTGCTGCTTCGGCGTGAGACGTCCGGCGTAGCGGTCGCTCATCGCCCGCGCGAGCTGCCCGCGCAGCAGGCTCGGGCCGCTCGCCGGGGCCGCGAGCAGCCGCTCGGCGTGCTCGAGGGGATCGGGCGGCCGGTCGGCGGGGCCGGCGTCGCGGACGACGGCCTTGGGCTCGGCCGGTTCGCGGGCGGGCAGCACGATGCTGCCGTCGGCGGCGTGGTGGGCCGGCGCGTATCCCGCGCTCCGCAACGCCTCGAGCGTGCCCGAAGCGTCCACTGTGGACGTCAGGACGGTCGGTGCCACCGCCCGCAGGCCGAGTTTCGCGAGCTTGCGGTGCGCGGCCAGCTCGGCGAGCAGGGCGGGTTCGCCGACGACGACGCTCGCGACGTCGTGCACCTGTGCCTCACCGTGGCGCCGCGCGACGTCGTTGACCAGGTACACCAGCGGTTGCGGCAGCTCTCCCGCGGCGATCGCACCGAGTTCGTCGAGCAGTTCGGCGGCCGTCGCGCCCTGGTCGAACGCCCGCCGGACGCTCGCGGGGGAGAACCGCCAGCTGGTCGCGGTGCCCTGGGCCTCGCGGTCGGCGACGCGGTCGAGCGACGCGGCGAGCCGGGCGTCCGGCGACCCGGGCACGATCGCGGTCAGGTCGGTGCCGAACAACGCCGTCGTCCGCGCGCGGGCGACCAGCTCGTCGGTGACTTCGACGAGCCCGTCCTCCGAGAGGAGGGCGCGGCCGGTCGCGGTGACGGCGCCGTGCGCGACGACGCCGAGGAGTTCGGCCACCTCGAGCGCGTCCCGGACATGACCGGCGAAGTCTTCCGCCGGCAGCATCGGCGCGTGCCACTCGGCGAGGCGGGTCAGCTCATCGACGTCGGCGATCGCGGCGCCGGGCTCGAGCCGCGCCAGCAGCCGCACGAGGAGACGTCGCACCAGCGCGTCGACGTCGGTCCCGTACTCCGGCGGCGCCGGCTCCCACCAGGTCGTCAGCAGCAGGCGGTAGAGCAGCGCGGGCCCGGGCCGGGCGAGGTCGGGGTCCGGCGCCAGCGTGGGCGGCGGCGCCTTCTGGCCGCGGCGCGGTGGCGGCGGTTCGTCGGCGAGCAGCAGCCCGGCCTGCGCCGCGAGATCGATGGCCAGCTCGATCTCCGCGGGCGTCGCCCCGGTGTCCTTGGCGACCTTCTTGACGAGCCGCGCGCCGATCGTGCCGTCCTTGAGCAGCGGCAACGGCTCCGCGCCGGCGAGTTCGAGGACCGCCGAGACGCGGTCGAGCAGCCGCAGCGCGGCGGCCGAAGACGTGGCTTCGGCCGACTCGGCGCCGACGTGCGTGACGGCGTACTCCGGTTCGTGGGGCGTGAACGGCAGCTGGTGGTCCGGTCCGCGCAGGGCCAACGACACCTCGATCGGCATGACCGCGCTGCCGTAGTAGGTGCCGAACAGGAAACCGTGCTCGAACGCCCAGCCCTCCGCGTGGTGGAAGGCCGGCAGCCCGTCGGCCTCGGGGACGCCGTCGGCCATGTCCTGCAGCAGTTTCCGCGTCGGTTCGGGGGCGGTGCGGAACAGCTCGCGCACGCGGTCGCCGTCGCGGTAGAAGCGAAGGAGCTGCTGGCGGCCCTCGGGCAGCCCGAGGATCCGGGTCAGCTGCGCCGCGCGGCTCGAGCCGATCTCCCCGAGCAGTTCCCCGACGGGCTGGCCGAGGCCTTCGTCGCTGAAGTTGCTCTTCTGCAGGAGTTTCGGGAGCCGGACGCCGTCGGAGTCGTGCCACAGCAGGGCTCGCTCGGCAAGATCGTCCACAAAGGATTCGCACGTATCGGCCGTCGTGCCGAGCAGCCGCGCGATTTCCCCGACCGGCGTCGGCCGTTGCCCGAGTGCGTAACAGAGCTGGACCGCGCTCAGGACCTGCACCTGCGGCAGCGACAACCCGAGCACGGCATCGTTGACGGACTCGGCGGAGGCGAGCCGCGCCGCGACGACGTCGAGCCGCCGCGGCCACGGTTCCTCGAGCACGTCGGGCCGGTGGGTGAGCAGTCTCGCCAGCTCTTCGCGGTCCAGGGCGGCGAGCCTGCGGAGCAGCTCGTCGGCGGTGGTCATCGGCCCAGGTTAGAGCCCCGGCGATAGGGCCGATCGGTTAGGGCTTGTGGCCGTTGTGCAAGGTGATGGGTTCGGTACCGAGAGTCTCGCCGAGAGAGTCCCGCAACCTGTTGAGCTCGCTCTCGCGGCTCCGGCTGGTCAGGCTCGAAAGCCAGGCCAACCGCATCTCGTGGAGGTCGAAGTCGTCCGCCTCACTCATCATCCGCCCGACCGCGTTGCGGAACGGGTCGTCGGCGTCGAGCACGGATCGCCCGATCGGGATGTCGTACAGGTGAATCTGGCTGAGCACGTCGCGAACCGACGTCGTGTCGTTGCTCAGCATCATCGCGAGCAGGCTGACCTTGCCGGAATCGATCACGTCGGCGTAGAACTTGATCCGCTCCCGGTCCATGTCGCGGCGTTCGCGGTCGACTAAGCGGGCTCGTCGGATCTCCTCCAGGGAGTACCGGTGGAGCGCGCCTTCCCCGGTGAGCCGGAACAGGGAGTCGACCTCGCCCCAGGAGACCGTCCCTCCGGTGAGCGGGCGCATGGCTTCGAGCAGTTCGTCGACCTTGATCGCCAGCTTCTCGATCTCGTCGAGGGTGGTCTTGCGGACCAGGGGACGCAGGATGTCCTCCATGTCGGCGCGGATGGCGTCGACGTGGTCCACCTTCGGTTGCTTGATCAGCGCGACGGGGTCGGTGATCCGCCAGCGGACGGTGAGGATGCCCTCGACGATCGCGCCTTCCTGCTCCGTCTCGAACACGCTTCGAAACGTCGAGGTGCTGCTAGACACATCGACTTCGTAGAGCCTCCGGATGCTTTTCGCCAATGCGATGCCGAGCTTCTGGACCTGGGTCGTACCACCGAGGTGGAGATTGCTGGATGCCCAGTGGCCGTCGTCGCACTCGGCGATCAGGACCGTGCTCCCGCGCTTGCGCAACTGGTGCCGCAGAATGCTCCTGGTCGGACGGGCACAGCGGCGCACACCTCGCCACGCAACACTCTCGGTCTCATCACTCATCGGACAGCTCCTTCAAGACTTCAGCGGTCAACGCGGCGAGTGGGGCAGTGGATTTGGGTTCTTCAGTGAAGTACTTCCTCAGGAAGTACGAGAACCGCCGCACGAGGATCTCGTCGGGGGCGTCCAGCAGTAGTTTGAGAACTCGGCTCACGTGCCGCCGCAGTTCGGTGCGAGTGCCGGCCGCGATCGCCCACATGGCCAGGCCGAACAGGACGAGTTCCCGATGGCGTGGCTGCTCGAGCAGGACGGTGAACAAGATCCGGACGGCCACGGATTCCTGGTCTTTGAACTGCAGTGGTTCGCCAGTCTCCAAGCAGAGCGCGGTCATCGCGCATCGGGTAGCGATGTCCTGCTGCGTGGCGCCACCATGGAGGATCCAGACGGGCAGGCTACTGAGCACCAGGCCGCGGTTGCTGGATTCATCCAGCAGCGACTTCAGCGATCGGATGATCTCGCGCTTCAGGTACCTGTCACATTCCCGTGTCAATCTCCTAAGCTGGTTCAACGTGAATTCGGGATGGTCTTGGCCGAAAGTATTGCGGCAGACAAGGGCTGCAGTGAAACGGAGTTTCTCATCGGCGGTGTGCCGTGCCCACCAGTTCACCCGGTTCTTGACACCTTGCACGTAGCCGCTGTTCTCGCACAGGCCGCTCAGGATCAACGCCGCCGCCGACTGTTGGAACCTCGACCCGGTCACCCACGAACTCACCCAGTCGAACGGATTCGGTTCGGCCGCCTTCGCGAGCATCTGGCCGAACCGGCTCATCGCAGCTTCGTGCCGATCGGATAGCCAAGGGAGTTCGCCGTCCAGGTCACTCATCCAGGACTGAAGTGCCGGCCGGATGCGTTCGTACTCTTTCCAGGCGTAGGCGAGCAGTCTCGCTCCCCAACCCGGTCTGGAGAACTTGACCGGTTCGCCGTCGATCCGCTGCCAGCTATCCGGAGATTGAATCTGCGCGCGAATTCGGCGTAGTCGTTCGGCGCGGGTTTCCTCGAAGAGGTCCGGTGGCAAGTACGGCCAGAGCTCGTCGTTCTCGGGGTTGCTGAGGATGTCTTCGAGTTTCTTCGCCGCGGCCGCGACGTCGTTGTAGCCGCTGTCCTCCATCAGCGCTACGGTGATCGCCAGGGCGCGAGCAGGGATGTCTTCGTTGTCGGCGAACCACGCGGCCACATCCTCGTCACCGCGGCGGCGGATGGTCGCCTTGATGTCGTCTTCCGAGTACTGACCGTCGGCCATCGCACCCAGCAGACGGGCGATCTCGGACGCGCGCCACGGTGCGCAGTCCGTGAGGTCGTCGTCCCGGTCCAATGCCTTCACCAGATCGACCGGGTACCCGTTGGCCCGCAGGTGGGCTCTGACCATTTCGGCCGGTTCGGCCGGTGTCATCTCGGCGACGTAGGGTCGGGCGCGTGCGAGGTCGATGTCCTCGTTGGCGAAGGTGACCACCAGGTAGGCGTCGAGCTCGACGAGCGAGTGGGCCAGCTGGCCGAGAACGTGGTAGTCGAGCTCGCCGCACCACTCGTCCGCGTTGACGTCGTTCCACAGGTAACCGGCCGTGCTGCCGCTCTGCTTCAGGTCGAGGAGCTCCCGGGCCCCGCGGGTCGGGTCGAGCCTTTTGAGGTCGTGCAGGTTCGCGTCGATCAGCAGCCGGACGCCGGCCAGGCTGCGGCCGCTCGAGCGGCCGCACAGGAGCACCAGCCGGTGTTCGGCCAGGATCCGGCTGGCCTGGCCGTAGCCTCCCGGTACGCAGAACGCCGACACCGCCTGATCGACCAGCGAATCCGCGACCGGCCCGTAGACCAGGCCGGTTTTGACCTCCTTGTCATCGTCGATTTCCTCGCCGGCGTAGAAGTTCTCGGCGTAAATGCCGTTGTTGGTCAGAACCGCTTTCTCGGGTTCCCGCGCCGGCGGCTCCTGGCTGTCCGGTTCCGGAGCCTTGGCCTCGCCTGCGTCCTTCTCGACCGTCGCGGTCATGGGCGTTTCCGGCCGAGGTAGTTGTTGACGATCGGGCCGGAGTTCGTGCCGATGAACCCGGTTCCCTGCACTCCGCCGTTGATCACCTGGGCACCGCCGGCCGGAGTGGGTGCAGCCGGTTCGGGCGAGGCGGTGGCGGGCAAGCTGTCGAGGACCACGCCGGGTATCCATACCCAGGAGGTTTCCTCGAACTCCTTGTTGGTGATCACGAGCCGGCTGAAGTCGTGCTTCACCAGCCGGCTCGTGTGTCCGGCCTGGACCGCCGTACGAAAGGCCTGCGCCGAAAGGACGGTGACCACGGTGACCGGCCGTCGGTCGGCGAGGCGCCGGACGACGTCCTTCACGGCGGACGCGTCCAACAGGCGGGCCAGTTCGATCATCGGACGCTGGAAGCTGTCGCCGTCCACCACTCGGATCGGCGCGGCGTGAACGGCCAGACGCAATCCGATGGCTGGGATCGAGCGCCGGTTCCGCAGGTACAGGCGGCCGTGCAGGAAGTGGGCGGCGTCGATGAGAGCCGGCAGACTCGACTCGGGAAACGCCGCCAGGTAGCCGTCACCCGTTCCCGAGTAGTTGACTCGTGCGGCCGTGTCGACACCGGTGTGGTCGAACGCTTCGCTCACCAGCTCATCCGCCGTCTGCCTGACCTCGTCAAGCAGGTCGTCGTCGTTGCTCGACGAACCGATGACGTCGAACCCGAACAGGGCTCGCGTCGCGGGCATCTCGCTCATTCAGCCACCTCTCCTCGTCGGTGGGGGAAGTCTTCGATACGCCCACGGTGGGTCACCACCGGAAATCCGGGAGACAGGCGACGGGTGGTGTGCTGCCGGTCAGTCCTCGGTGGACTTACTCAAGCCGTCGATGTCGCGGAGCAGAAACCACTTCTTGTCGGTGGCGATGGCACCTTCAGCGGTCAACGTCGACAGGACGTCATCGACTGTCTTCTCCGAAGCCGCGACGCTCTGCGAGAGATCTCGCCGCGAGAACCCGGCGATCTCGACGCCCTCGGCGCTCTGCCTGCCGTACTGGCCCGCCCAGTCCAACAGTTTGCGGACGACTCGCATCCGGACCCCGTCGGAAAGGTAGGAGAGCCGTTCCCGATCGGCTCGGTGCAGACGGATTTGCACCGTTCTCAGGACGTGCTGCATCGCCGCCGGGTGGCGCCCGATGAACGCCCGGAACTCGGCGCCGGGGATTTCGGTGATCGTTCCGCCCGTGCGCCCTCGGCCGCTGGCCGAGCGCGGCAGCCGGTCCATGGCGCTGAGCTCGCAGAGCAGCTCACCGCGACCGTAGATGCCCAGGATCAGCTCCTTGCCGTTGCCGGCCGTCACGTACACCTTCACGAGGCCGGACTCGACGAGGAAGACGCTTCCCGAAGAATCATGCTCCATGAACAGTTGATCATTTTCTCCGAATCTCCGCGTGAATCCTTTCGTCCTTAGCTCAGCCAACGCTTCACGGCCGATCTTGGCGCCGAAGGAATCCAAGTGTCCCCTGTCCATCTGACCAGTTTCTGCAACCGCTCCGAGTGAATCAATGGGGCCGAACGGGTGGTTCGGAGAGCGCGCGCGGTGACTTGGCGCTGGTACGGTCGGAGCGGTGCCGAGACTGATCCACTTGAACGGTCCGTCCGGGATCGGGAAGTCGACGATCGCGCGGATGTACGCCGAGCGGCATCCGGGGGTGCTCGATCTCGACACCGATCGGGTCGTCTGCCTCATCGGGGGCTGGCAGGACACCTTCTTCGAGACCTTCAAGGCCGCTCAGCTGCTCGCCCTCGCCATGGCCGAGACGCACCTGCGGACCGGGCACGACGTCGTCATGCCGCAGCTCGCCACCCGCGTGGCCGACGTCGAGCCCTTCGAAGCCGCCGCGAAACGGTGCGGTGCCGAGTACCGGGAGATCCTGCTGACCGCGGACAAGGCCGTCGCCGGGGCACGGTTCGCCGGTCGGGCCGCCCACGGTGACGCCGTCACCCGCGGGATCGACGACGTCGTCAACGGACGCGGGGGTGTCGCCCTGGTCGAGCGGATCCACGACCAGCTCACCGCCTACCTCCCGCGGCGGCCGGACTGCGTCGTCGTGCCCACCGGCGGGCGCGAAGCCGGGCAGACCTACGCGGACGTCGTGGCGCTGCTCGAGCCGGGGGCGGGGAGGCGTGCGCCGGTGGGCTCGGGTTCACTGTGACCATGGCGGGAATTCCGGAACTCGCGCTCCGGCAGATCGAACGGTGGTGCGCCCAACGCGTCCCCGAGCACCTGCACGACCAGGTTCGCGTCGAATGCCGGACGCGGGGCCGTTCGGTGACGATCGTCGAGTGCCGCGCGCCCTGGTCGCCGCAGGCCGGGCCCGAGTGGACCGAGCATAAGGTCGCTCAGCTGCGCCTCGACGAGTTCGGGATCTGGTCGGTGCGCTGGGCCGATCGGAACGGGCGGTGGCTGACCTACCCGGACGCTCCCGTCGCGAGCACGCCGCCGCCGCTGCTGGCCGAGATCGAACGCAATCCCAACGGGATCTTCTGGGGTTAGCCGGGCGGCGGGAAGCGGAGCTCGTTGCGGTCGATCTTCGCGTGGGCCGCGGCCGCCAGGTCCACGCCCAGGCGGTCGGCCAGCTGGAGCAGGTACAGCGTGACGTCCGCGATCTCGTCCAGGACGTTCGCTTCCAGCGCGGGATCTTCGCGCCACGCGTCGGACTCCTCCGGCGTCAGCCACTGGAACAGCGAGGTCAGCTCGCCGACCTCGCCGGACAACGCCATCACGAGGTTCTTCGGGGTGTGGTAGGGCTCCCAGGCGCGGGCCGCCGCGAAGCCGCGGAGGCGCTGGGTCACGTCGTCGAAGGTCACCGGATGATTGTCCTCGGTGGTCACGGTGCGCTAACGGCCGTATGGCGGACTGGCGTTGACCGGTGAATCTCTCACTCAATAGGTTGAACTTCGTCGGGATGCTTGCGGGGCTTGAAGCACGGAAAGGAACGTCTTGAAGTACCTGCGATCCGTCCGCGGACGCATGCTGTGCATCGCGTTCGTCCCGGGCGGTGCGCTCGTTCTCGTGGCCGTCGTGATCGCGTTCTTGCTGGTCCACCAAGCGAACCGGACGCGCGACAGTGCCCTGGACTCGGCCGAGGTCGCGGGCCGGACCGCTCGGGCCGTCGTGGCCCTGCAGGGCCAGCGCAGCGAAGCGATGTCCGTGCCCGACCAACGGACCGCCGCGTACGCGAATTTCACCCAGCGGATCGACACTGCCATCGCGGGGCTGCGCGAGTACACGCGCCGCGCGCCCGACGCCGAATCCGCGTACCAGCAGGCCACCGCCGTCGAGCTGCTTTCCGTCGCCGAGGGCATGGATCGCTCCGATTCCCTCGCCCTGGCGGGGATCGACTCCGTGACGCGGCGGCCGTTCAGCGAGGCCGTGGCCGCCTACCGGACCGAACTGGACCGGATCGCGCCGCAGCTCACCGAGAGTGGCCGGGTCGCGTACGAGTCGCTCACCCGCAGCGCCGATTGGAGCAGGCTCGCCGCCGCCGAGGACGCGTTCGCGGCGGCGGAACCCTTGCCCATCCCCGAGTCGACGTGGCGCAGCGCCGCCTACACGGTCTCCCAGCAACTCGGGCACCTGTACGCGCAGCAGAGCCAGTACGCCGTGCAGCTCACCCTCGACGACGGCCGCCGCACGCTGGCCGGCGCGATCGCCGCGAGCGCGGCCCTGCTGCTGGGCGCCGGGCTCCTGCTCGTCGTCGTCCGGCGGCTCGTCGCGCGCGTGCCGGTGCCGGTCGTGCCGATCATGGTGCCGACCCTGCACACGGCCATCCCGCGGCCCCGCCACGCACGGTCACGACGGCCGCGCGTGCCCGAGCCGTGGCCGATGAAAGCCGTGCTCGACGACTTGCGGCGCCGATGAAGGCTTCACTCACCGTCACGGATTACGCCGAAAAGAGCACGCGGTTGGCCCACACGCGCGCCGACCGGGCTCGGGCAGACTGGTCCGCGTGAGTCCCCCCTCGGATCTTCGCCCCTACCTGCGCACGTTGGACGCGGAGACGCTGGCGGACCTGCTGCACGCGCAGGCGGAGCGTGACCCTGAGTTGCGGCATTCGCTCGAACTGCGCGCCGCCACCCAATCCGGTGACGTCAGCGAAGCGCACCGGCTCCTCGACACCGCGGTGACCGACGGGAACGGCGAGTACACCGCGAAAGTCGGCGCCGTCCTCGACACGCTGCAGCGGATGCTCGACGCCGGCAGCCGCGCCGACCTGGCCCCGCTCGCCCGCCGCACGGTGGACGACATCAGCGAGGTGCTCGAACAGTCCGGCGACCACACCGGCGACCTCGGCGACCGGCTGGATCGCGCCGTGGCGCTGTACGCCCGCGCGTGCGCCGCCCGGCCGCCGGACCCGGAGAAGTTGGCCGACTGGATCCTCGAGGTCGAGTTCGACGGCCCCGGCCGCCCGTCGATCGACCTCGCCGACTTCGCGACGGCGCTGGGCGAGCCCGGCCTGCGCCGGATCAAGTCCACTGTGGACGACGTGCTGACGGCGAGCGGCCCGGGGCACCGCCGCGACGTCGCCGAACGGCTGCGGGAACAGCTCGCCGAGGTGCTCGGCGACGTCGACGAGCTGGTCGCGATCCTGTCCGCCAAGCCGCCGCGGCGCGAGGTCAGCCTCAAGATCGTCCGGGTGCTGCGGGCCGCCGGGCGGCACAGCGAGGCCATCGCGCACGCCGCCCGCGCGCTCACCCACGACAAGAACGGGCACGCGCCGGAGCCGGCGCCGGTGCCGGTGCCGGTGCCGGTGCCGGACGACGAAACGTCCCGCCGTCGCACGGACTTCGACGCCAAACCGGACCGCGAGACCTTCGCCGCGCTGCGCGAAGCCGCGACAGCCGACGGGAAGTGGGCGACGCAGCGCCGGGCCGCGCTCGCCCGCCTGCGCGAGCTGGCCGCCGAGGGCGCGGGGCACGCCGACGAGCTGGCCCGCGTCCTGCTCGAGGACGGCCGTCCGGACGAAGCCTGGCGCGCGTGCGTGCGGTTCGGGGCGTCGCCGGAGCTGAAGCTCGAGCTGGCCGAGCAGCGCGCCGGCGAGCACCCGGCCGAGACGATCCCGGTCTTCCGCGAGCACGTCGAGGAGCTCATCGAGCGCAAGGACCCGCAGTCCTACCGCGAGGCCGCGCGCCGGCTGAAGCTGTTGCGCACCTTGTACAAGCGCGCCGGAACGCCGGAGGAATTCACCAGCCACCTCGCCACCTTGGTGGAAACCCACCGCCGGAAAACCCGCCTGATCACGGAAATCCGCTCCGCCCGAATCGCCTTGCCGAAAGCCGTATCTTCCGCCCGCGCACCTCGTTGACCGAGGTGAACCGGTGTTTCACGTGCACCGGGACAGCGAAGTTCCGCCAAGACGGCGACGCTCTTGGCCAGCGATGTCGCGGTGGTCCTGTCCCGCCGTCCGGCTCGGCGCCTCCCCGTCGAGCACGCGGCGGGACCCGCGCCAGGACCACCGCGACCAGCGCCGGGACAACGGGAGCTTCGCCACCCGGACCCCCCGAAAGCCCGCGTGAAAGCATGAGGGCATGAGTCCGGTCAGCCGCGCCCGCAAGAAAGCCCCGCAGCCCGTCACCCACAGCGTGACCGGCTTGTTCAAGGACATCCTGAACGACTTTTCGGCGCAGGGCGCCGACCCCGCGCCGGTGGACGTCGAACTGCTCGCTTCCGAGGTCCTCGGCCAGTTCCACGACGTGCCCCTCGAAGAGGGCGACGAGCCGCTCGGCCTCGAGCTGATCGCCTTCGCGCAGCGCAAGATCACGCCGGGCGCGGCGGCGCTGCTGGCCGCGCTGAAGGTCGTCGCGGAGACCGACGTCGAGCGCAAGGCCGCCGAAGACGGGCTGCAGGTCGTCCTCGGCCGCGGCATCCCCGCGCCGACGTGGGCCGGCGAACTGGGGCAGGTCACCGCCGGCGAGTGCTGGCGGACCGGTGACGTCTACGGCGACGAGTCGTCGCTGCTCTGCATTTTCACCCACGGCGACCAGGCCCACGGCCTGCTCGCCCTGCTCGACTTCACCGAAGGCGGCCGGGTGCGGGACCTCGTCGTGATCGAGCAGCCCGGGGAGGTGCTCGCCGAGATGCGGGCGCAGTCCGACGCCGACCCCGAGCTGGTCGTGCTGGAGGCCGTCGACCCCGCGGAGGCGCACCGCCTGCTCGCGGACGGTCTCGACGCCACCGACCACCTCGACGAGGCCGACGTCAGCGAGGACTACGCGCGCTTCCACGCGGTCGCGCTGACCTGGAGCCGCGCGCTGCCGGAACCCGCGTTGATCCCCGAGGTCGCCGAGTGGTCCGACGCCGAGCGGGCCGCCGTCGTCGAGCAGTTCGTCGCGGCCAGCGGTGAAGACGCCGACGCCGCCCGCGCGATCGGGCGCCTGCTGCTGGAGCACGGCCTGGCGACCGACCCCGCGAACCCGCTGCGTGTCGGGCCGGAGAAGATCGCGCGGTTCCTCGAAGGCCTGCTGGGCGAGGAGTTCGAGCTCGACGCCGACCACGAAGAGGCCGTGGAGCCGGTCGTGCTGGCCTGGGTGCAGTGGACGGCGGACCGTGCCGGGCTCACCGGGACGGCGGTCGCCGCGCTCGACGAGGCCGTCGCCGACTACCTGAGCGAGTACAACGACGAGGACGACTCCCCGTTGGAGCGCTACTTCGGCGACGTCGGCGACCTGTCGCCGACCGAGCTCGCGGACGCGCTGGAACGCCGGATGTTCGCGGTGCCGTCGCTGACCACGGAGATCGAGGACGAGGAGGTCGACCTCGACCCCACCGACCCCGAACAGCGCCGGGCGCTGGTCATCGCCGAGGCCGACGAGGACGAGGAAGAGCAGCGGCTGGTGCTGCGCGCGACGATCGTCGACCAGCTGTGGGACGACGAGCCCGCCGAAGCCTGGCAGGCCGTGCAGCGCCTGCAGGAGGGCGAACTCGACCGCGACGAGATCTTCGAGCAGCTGATCGACGCGCTCGAAGGCAGCCTGCTGGACACCGAAACGCTCGAATACGACGCCGACGGGTACCTCGAGGCGCTGACGGAGCTCTGACGTCTAGGGGAGGGGGCTCGCCGGTTCGGCGGGCTTCGCCTTGCGGCGGCGCTCCTGGAGCCGGTCGTCGAAGTCCACGGCGAACGTGCCGACGGCCATCGCGATCAGCAGGACCAGACCGAGCACCGCACCGACCCACGTGACGATCATGGTGAACATCGTGGGCCTCCTCCCCAGCTCAGAGCCGTTTTCCTGACTCCTTCAGGGTCGCTTTAGCGAGGGGCGCCCGGTATCGGCCAACCGGTTACGTCCTCTCGGCCGATCGGCCGGGTTCCGGCGCGGAGAGTCGCGAGCGCATAACGAAGCGTGCCCGGATGTGCGCTCAGCGTGGGATGAGTCGCATGTGGGTGACGAGCCGCGTCACCGATCCGACGAATCCGGCCGGGTCAGAGCTTGCGCAGGCGGACCCGGTTGATGGTGTGGTCGGCGTCCTTGCGCAGCACCAGCGTGGCCCGCGGGCGGGTCGGCTTGATGTTCTCCATCAGGTTCGGCTCGTTGATCGAGTGCCACAGGTGCCGCGCTTCGGCACGGGCCTCGTCGTCGGGCAGGCCGGCGAAGTGGTGGAAGTGCGAGGCCGGGTCGGCGAACGCCGTGTGCCGCAGCTCGAGGAACCGCTCGACGTACCAGCGCTGGATGTCGTCGGTGTGCGCGTCGACGTAGATCGAGAAGTCGAAGAGGTCGGACACCATCAGCCGCGGGCCCGGCTGCAGCACGTTCAGGCCTTCGAGGATGAGGATGTCCGGCTGCTGCACCACCTGCTCCTGGCCGGGCAGGATGTCGTAGGCCAGGTGCGAGTACACCGGCGCGGTGACGCGCTCGGCGCCCGACTTCACCTCGGTGACGAACCGCAGCAGCGCGCGGCGGTCGTAGCTCTCGGGGAAGCCCTTGCGGTGCATGATCCCGCGCCGCATCAGCTCGGCACGGGGGTGCAGGAACCCGTCGGTGGTCACCAGGTCGACCCGGGGGTGGTCCGGCCAGCGGGCGAGCAGCGTGCGCAGGATGCGGGCGGTGGTCGACTTGCCGACCGCCACGCTCCCGGCGATGCCGATCACGTACGGGACCTTCGTGCCGCGGGAGTCGTCACCGAGGAACGTCGTCGTGGCTTCGTAGAGCCGCTGGCGGGCGGCGACCTGCAGGTTGATCAGGCGCGAAAGCGGGAGGTAGACGTCGGCGACCTCGGCCAGGTCGACCTGCTCGCCGAGCCCGCGCAGCCGCAGCAGCTCGGCCGCGGTCAGCGGCAACGGCGTCGAACTGCGTAGTTCTTTCCATTGTTCCCGGTGCAGCTCGACATACGGGCTGAGTTCGCGGACCCGGGTCATCGCACACTCCTCCGGCCGTCGCCTGCACTGGCGGACGTTTCACCTGCGTGATTAACGGTAGGGCTTACGGCCGGTGAACGCGCTGTGATGTAGTCCACCCCGGGTTTCGGGTGATCACCGCGAGTTACGGAAGACCTCGTCCCAGGCCGCCGCGACCTGCCGCGCACACGTCGCGGGGTCGACGCCGCCGACGCCGGTGCCGAGGCCGGGCATCGCGATCGTGTCGATGTGCTCCCGCACCGGGCCCTGGTCGAGCCGGCCGTCGCGCCACTGGAGGAACACCGCGCGCGCCGCGAGGTAGGGGTGCACGGTGTCGGCGGGCAGCCGCTCGCCGGGCTCGCGCATGGTCGGCGCGCTGATCAGCCACGCCGGCTCGGCCTCGCCGGTCGGGACGATCACGGCCTCGCCGAGGGGCAGTTCACCGCCGTGAAAGGCCAAAACGGCGCTCCGGACGCTCTGCTCGACGCCGGGGAACGCCCGCGCGTAGACGGCGTCGATGCCGCCGCGCATCCAGCCGTAGGAGTTGGCCGGGCTGACCACCGCCTGGGCGACGACGTCGAGGACCGACCCGCGGTGCACCCGGACCCGGCCGGTCAGCTTCTTCGCGGCTGACGTCCAGGCGGTGGCGAGTGGTTCATCGACGGCGCACAGCACCAGCTCCGGTGTGCGAGGGGAGGCCGGCGGGTGCGTGCCCTCACGGCCGGTGTGCGTGCCCGAGTCGGCGGTCACCTTCCTAGCATCGCAAAAAATGCCACCCGGCGTAACCGGTTCTGGTACCGGCTGTCCGAGTGAAAGTCGCCACGATGCGGCCCCGTAGCCTGGGTCTTGTGTCACGGATCGCATACTTCGGCCCCCAGGGGACCTTCACCGAACAGGCCGCGCGGGCCCTCGCCGGCGGCGAAGAACTGATTCCGGTCGAGACCGTCCGGCTGGCGATGACGGCCGTCCGCACGGGCGAGGCGGACGCCGCGTGCGTCCCCATCGAGAACTCGGTCGAGGGCGTGGTGCCCGCCACGCTCGACGCGCTCAGCGAGTCCACCCCGCTGGTCGCCGTGGCCGAACACATCCTGCCGGTCCACTTCAGCGTGCTGGCCCGGCGCGGCGGCGGCGACATCAAGACCGTCGCCAGCCACCCGCACGCGCTCGCCCAGGTCCGCGAGTGGATCGAGGCGAACCTGCCGGGCGCGCACCCGGTGGCGTCCTCGTCGACGTCGGCGGCCGCGGTCGGGGTGCTCGAGGGCCAGTTCGACGCCGCGGTCTGCGCGCCGGTCGCCGTCGAGCACTACGACCTCGAGGTCTTGGCCACCGAGGTTGCCGACGTCAGCGACGCGGCGACGCGGTTCCTGCTGGTCCGCCCGCCGGGCGAACTGCCGGAGCCGACGGGCGCCGACCGGACGTCGGTGGTGGCCGCGGCCGTGAACCGCACCGGCACGCTCGCCGAGCTGCTCACCGCGCTGGCCGACCGCGGGATCAACCTGACCCGTCTGGACGCCCGCCCGACGCGCAACAACTTCGGCGAGTACCGCTTCTTCATCGACTTCGAGGGGCACGTGGCCGAGCCGCGGATCCTCGACGCGCTGACGGCGTTGCGCCGGCACTGCCGCAACCTGCGGTTCCTCGGCTCGCACCCGCGTGCCGACGGGACGCGCACCACGATCGAGCCGGGCGCCGGCAACGACGACTTCGTCGACGCCGCCGTGTGGGCCGACGCGGTCCGCAAGGGGGACCTGGCGTGAGGCTGCTGCTCATCCGCCACGGTCAGACCGAAGGGAACGTCCGCGGCGCGCTGGACACCGCCCTGCCCGGCCCGCCGCTGACCGAGCTCGGCCGCACCCAGGCCGCCGACCTCGCGTTCCGGCTGGCGGGGGAGCCGATCGTCGCGGTCTACGCGTCGCAGGCGACCCGCGCCCAGCAGACCGCGGCGCCGCTGGCCGCCCGGTTCGACCTGGACGTCCAGGTCGTCGACGGCGTCCACGAAGTCGGCGCGGGCGACCTCGAAGGAGCGACCGACCACGAGTCGATCCGGACCTACATGGAGGTCGTGAAGCGGTGGACGCTCGGTGAGCTGACGCCGTCGCTGCCCGGCGGCGAGAGCGGCACGAGCGTGCGCACCCGCATGCTCGACGCCGTCGGCCGGCTGCGCGCCAAGCACGAGCAGGCCGACCCGGACGGCGTGATCGCGCTGGTCAGCCACGGTGGCGCGATCCGGCTGTCCGCCGAGTGGCTGGCGCCGAACGTCCACGCCGACATCGCCAACGCGGCGCTGATCCCGAACACCGGGCTGGTCGAGCTGGACGCGCGTCCGGAAGGCCAGTGGCACTGCCTGACCTGGGTTGACACGCCTCTGTGAACGTCACGAAAGTGTGATCCCGTCACGTTTAGAACACGTTTGGTGGGGAATTAACGGTGCGAACCAACCTGCCGGAGATCCGTACGTCTACCCATGAGCACCACACCAGGGAGGCGATAGACATGGTTCGGACGAAGCTCTCACGGTTGCTGCCGGTCATCGCGGCTTCGGCGGGCGTTCTCGCGCTCTCCGCCTGCGGAAGCGGCGGAACCACCAACGCGGCGAGCAGCTCGACGCCGTCGACCACGGCGTCGCCCACCTCGACCACCGCCACCACGGCCGCGCCCAGCCCGAGCAGCTCGACGCCGGCACCGCCGGCACCCGCCCAGCCGGCGGGCAACGGCCTCTGCAAGGCCGGCGACGTCACGCTGTCGCTCGGCCAGGGCGACGCCGGCGCGGGCTCGACGTACCGCCCGCTGCTCATCAAGAACAGCAGCTCCAAGCCGTGCGAGATCCAGGGCTTCCCCGGCGTCTCGTACGTGGCGGGCACCGACGGGCACCAGGTCGGCAAGGACGCTTTCCGCGAGGGCACCAAGGGCAACGCGGTGAAGCTGAACCCGGGCCAGAGCGCGGTCGCCGACATCCAGTTCGTCAACGTGCAGAACTTCGACCCGGGTACCTGCCAGCCGACCGCGGTGAAGGGCCTGCGCATCTACCTGCCGCAGGAGACGGCGTCGAACTTCGTGCCGACCGACGGCACCGCCTGCGCGAGCACGAAGATCCCGGGCAACCAGCTTTCGGTGAAGACGGTCCACACTCCTTAGAGCCCGGACCCCGCCCCGCCACCACCCTCAACGGACGGGCTCCGCCCGGCTGTCAGAGTCGGCCGCAGATCTCCTGCGCCTGGACCACGTGCCGCTGGCCGGAGATGTCGTTGAAGTGCAGGCTGAGCACCATGCGGCTGACGCCGTCGATGTGGTCGGCCAGCGGCTGGTAGGCCGCGTTGACCTGGGCGGCGGCCGCGGACAGCTCGCGCGCCGCCGTCATCCGGTGCAGCCGTTCGGGCGTGAGGCCGGGCGTCAGCGACGGCTGCGCGTCCCGGCTCGTGTCCGGCAGCTCGCCGACGCGGTCCAGGGCCTGGCACGCGGCCAGGGCGTCGTCGAGCGCGCCCGCGTGCACGCCGGACAGGCTCCACAGCAGCCCGAGCACGCCACCGCCGAGCACGAACCCCGCGACCGCGCACAGCACGAGCATCCGGCGTGACTGGGGTGGTGCCGCTTTGACCTCCTCGGACTCGGTCGGGGACTCGTCGAAATCGGGCTCGGCGTCGGTGCCGGTGCCCGGGTCCACGGTGCGCATAGCCGCCTCCCACCACCTGGGTGATGAGACATTTCAGCTCACAAACCCGGATCCTGGTGCAGTAGCGCCACGGCTGAGTCCGATTTGTCATCGAGCGGGAAGCGGCGCAGCGCGACGAAGGCGAACGCGGCGATCACCAGCATCGCCGAGCCGGACACCGCGAACGTGTGCGCCGCCGTGCCGAGCGCCTCGGTCAGCACCCCGCCGAGCAGGGCCCCGAGCGGGATCGCGCCCCAGACGACCGTGCGCCACACCCCGAGCACCCGGCCGAGCAGCTCACCGGGCACCAGCGTGTGCCGCGCGGTGGCGAGCACGACGTTGACGGCGACCACCGCCGCCGCGAACAGGCCGAACAGGGCTGCGGCCGCGAGCGGCGAGCGCACCAGGCCCATCCCGCCGAACCCGGCCCCGCAGCCGAGGATCCCGCCGAGCACGACCACACGCCGGCCGGCCGCGCGCACCAGCCGGGGCGCGACCCCCGCGCCGAGCAGCCCGCCGATGCCGCCGGCGAACGCGAAGAACCCGAAGGTCGCGTCGGACAGGTGGAGGTCGTCGAGCGCGTAGAGCACCAGCTGCGCCTGCGCGAGCTCGCTGACCAGGCTGAGCAGCCCGGCGACGATGACCAGGCGCTTGAGCAGCACGTTCCCGCGCAGCCAGCGCAGGCCGTCGGCCAGCTCGGTGCGCAGCCGCGTGGGCTCCCGGGCGGCGTCGTCTCGCGCGCGGTAAGTGCCGGCGAGCCCGAGCAGCACCGCGGCCGCGATCGCGAAACCCGCGGAGTTGAGGACGAAGGGGAGGGCGGCGAAGAGCGCGAAGGTCAGGCCGCCGACCGGTCCGCCGAGGAACGTCTGGCCGACGATCTCGCACGCCTGGAGCTTGCTGTTCGCCGCGTCGAGCGAGCCGTCGCCGACGACCGCCGGGATCAGGGCGTTGGCCGCGCTATCCGCGATCGTTTCGGCGGTCCCGATGACCAGCGCCGTCAGGTAGACCAGCCAGATCGTCATCCCGCCGGCGGCGACGAGCACGGCGAGGGTGCCGACGGCGACGGCGCGGGCGGTGTTCGCGGCGATCATCGCGCGCCGCCGGTCGATCCGGTCGACGAGCGCGCCGGCGACGGCGGCGAAAAGCAGCCAGGGCAGGAACTGGGTGGCGGACAGCCCGGCGATGAGCACGGGATCGCGGGTCAGCGTCGTCGCCAGCAGGGGCAGGGCCACCTTGCCGATGCCGTCGCCCAGGTGCGAGGCGGCGCTCGACGTCAGCAGCCACGTGAGTCTCCGAGCAGGGTTCACCGCGACCCCCAGCACTCATCGCAGTCAGGCAATGACTTCGAGTAACAGGGTAAGCGCGAGTTCACCCTCTGGTGGTCACGGTGTCACTACTAGTGCGGCTCAGCCCCAGCCGAGCTCGTGCAGCCGGGCGTCGTCGATGCCGAAGTGGTGACCCAGCTCGTGCACGACGGTGATGAGGACCTCTTCGACGACCTCGTCCTCGTCCTCGCACATCGAGAGGATCGGCTGCCGGTAGATCGAGATCCGGTCGGGCAGCACCCCGCCGTACGACGACGTCCGCTCGGTCAGCGCGATCCCGTGGTAGAGCCCGAGGATGTCCGGCGCCTCGTCGTTGAACTCCTCGACGAGCACGACGACGTTGTCCATCGCCTTGGCGAACTCCGCCGGGACCTCGTCCAGGGCTTCCGAGACCAGTTCCTCGAACCGCTCCCGGCCCATCTCGACGGGCATCAGCCGTTCTTCTTCGTCGACGGCGGGGCGGAGCTGGACGTCTCCGGTCCGCCGCCCCCGTCCGACGGCGGACCGCCGTCCTGCGGCTGGCCACCGTCGCCCGCCGGGGCGCCCTTGATGCTGCCGGTCACCGCCTGCAGGCCGCTCTTGTCCGGCAGCAGCGCCGCCACCTTGCAGTTGACCTTGGTCGACCCGGCGTCCCAGCTCTCCTGCTCCCGCAGGTCCCAGGTCAGGATCAGCTTCTTCGCGTCGAGGTCGGCGCCGTCGGTGTAGTCCGCCGCCTGCTTGGTGCACTCGGTGTCGAGCCAGGCCTTCTGGTCGTCCTGCGACGGGTAGGCGTCCTTGAACTTCGTCTTCAGGTCGAGGGTCGCGATGATCTCGTAGGAGTGGGGCTTGGTGCACTCGAGCGGGTCGCCGACGCCCTTGCCCTGCAGCGCGAGGCAGGTGCCCGGCTCGAACACGAGCGACTGGTCCTGCTCCTTCGCCGGTCCGGTGGTCGGCAGCAGTGTGCCGCCGGGGCCGGCCCACTGCAGGCCGCAGCGCAGCTGGCGGTCGCCGTCGTCCCACTGCGACGGCGTCGGGCGCAGCAGGTTCGTCGTGAGCTTGCCGTACGGGTCGAGGTTGTGGCCGAGGTACGGCTTCACGTCCGAGGTGCACTTCTGCTGGGCGATCTGCTGCCACTGCTCCAGCGACGGCACCGGCGCGCCCTCCGGGAACTGGGCGCCGATGTCCACGAGCGCGGTCACCTCGAACTTGTGCGGCTGCGTGCAGGCGATCTTGCGCGCGTCGCTCGCGTCCGGGTTGGTCCAGGTCAGGCAGCTGCCGGGCGGGGAGTGGAAGGCCTCCTCGGCCTCCGGGGACAGCTTGCCGGCGCCGCCGCCGGCCCCGCCCGTGAAGCCACCGCTGCCGGTGAACAGGACGCTGAGGGCGAGCGCGATGAGCGCGCCCGCGAAGATCCCGCCCATCACGACGCGGGTGTGCAGCGTCTGCGTGGCGGCAGGGAACCGATCGGCGCTGGGAGACATCGCAGTCCATGATGCCCGCGCCGCACGCGACGTGCGCAAGCTGGGTGGTTAGGGTAGGTCACGGTTTCGTGGTGGCCGGGATTACGGAGCGCACATGACGCAGGACAGCAACGGCGGGGACCAGCCGCCCCCCGAGCCGCCGAAGCGCGGTTCGATGAGATTCCAGGACTCGAACACGCAGGCGCGCCAGCCTTCGGTCGCGGAGCAGCGAGCCCGCCAGCAGGCGCTCGCGCAGGAGGAACGCGACGCCGAGCTGGCCCGCCAGGCCGACGCCAAGGCGGCGACCCGGCGCAAGATCCTGATCGGCAGCGGCGTGACCGTCGGCCTGGTCGGCTTGGTGGCGACGTTCTACACGGTCGCCAAGCCCGCCGGCGAGGTGACCGCGGTCTGCACCGACAAGGACGGCATCGTCCAGAACGACGACTACTGCGACGACAACTACGTCACCAGCCACGGCGGCTACCACAGCGGCGGCTTCCTGTTCCTGCCGATCAACACCGGCGGCTACCAGAGCTACCGGTACAACTACGGCGGCAGCGGCACCATCGGCCAGCGCGTGTCGGGTGGTTCGTACGACGCGCCGTCGTCGCGCACCAGCGTCAACACGAAGTCCGGCAAGTCCGTCCAGCGCGGCGGCTTCGGCATCAGCGGCAAGAGCGGCAGCACCGGCGGGACCGGCGGCAGCGGCAAGAGCGGGGGATCTTAGGTGTACCGGGACCGGCGTGAGCCGCGGCGCGACTGGCAGCGGATCGTCGAGGAGCAGGGGCTCGTCTACGGCACGCCGGCCCGCGACAGCAGCGGCCGGGTGCGGCCGTACTGGGACGAGTCGGTGCACTACGTCTTCGACATGGACGAGGTGCTCTCGCTCGAGGCCGACGTCGAACTGCTGCACTCGATGTGCCTGGAGGCCGTCGACAACGTCGTGACGACCGAGGGCTACCAGCGGTTCGGCATCCCGGAGTGGGTCTGGCCGCACATCGCCGAGTCGTGGAAGCGGCAGGACCCGCACGTCTACGGCCGGTTCGACCTGCGCTACGACGGCAAGTCGCCGGCGAAGCTGCTGGAGTACAACGCGGACACGCCGACCACGCTGCTGGAGGCGTCGCTGCTGCAGTGGCACTGGAAGACCGACGTCTTCCCGGACGACGACCAGTGGAACTCGATCCACGAGAAGCTCGTCGAGCGGTGGTCGTTCCTGCAGGACAAGCTGCCGTCGAACGAGCTGCACTTCACCTGGTCGGCGGCCGACCCGTCCGGCGAGGACAACGTCACCACGGCGTACCTGCAGGAGACGGCGGCCGAGGCCGGGCTCGACACGGTGGGGCTCGCGATCGAGGAGATCGGCTGGGACCCGGTGCTCAAGCGGTTCGTCGACCTCGAAGAGTCGCAGATGGCGACCGTGCTGAAGCTGTACCCGTGGGAGTGGGTGGTCGACGAGGAGTTCGGCCGCCACGCCGTCGAGTCGCTGCCGCGGACGCTGTGGATCGAGCCGCTCTGGAAGATGATCCTCTCCAACAAGACGCTCCTGGCGATCCTGTGGGAGAACTACCCGGGCCACCCGAACCTGCTGCCCGCGTTCGCCGACGACCCCGGCATCCTCACCGAGTACGTGCGCAAGCCGAAGCTCGGCCGCGAGGGCGCCAACGTCCAGATCGTCGCGACCGGCTACGAGACCCAGACCGACGGCGTCTACGGCGCCGAAGGCTTCGTCTACCAGGCGTTCGACCCGCTGCCCGAGTTCGACGGCTACCGGCCGGCGCTCGGCGCGTGGATCGTCGGGGACAGCTCCGCCGGGCTCGGCATCCGCGAGACCGGCGGCCTGGTCACCGACGACGGTGCGGCATTTGTCCCACATCGCATCCCCGAGTCGTGATACAACACCGTCGCTGATCAGCTCTTTTCTCCTGGGAGACAACTCGTGAACACGACCCTTGCGCTGTCCGACACGTTCGGCTCCGACCTCGTGCGGGGGATCGGCGCGATCCTGCTCTACGGCGTCATCGGCCTGCTGCTGATGTTCGCCGGCTTCTACGCGATCGACTGGACCACGCCGGGCAAGCTGTCGAAGCTGGTCACGCAGGGTCTGCCGAACGCGGTGATCGTGACCGCGTCCGGAATGCTCTCGATGGCGTTCATCGTCGTCGTGGCGATCTTCAACTCGGCCAGCGACCTCACCGAGGGCCTGATCACCTCGCTGGTCTACGGCCTGCTCGGGATCGTCGTCCAGGTGATCGCGGTCCGGCTGCTGGAGTGGGCGACCCGCATCGACGTGGCGTCGACCATCGAGAGCGAGAAGTTCGCCCCGGTGAGCATCGTCGTGGCTGCCGCGCACATCGGCCTGGGCCTCGTGGTGGCGGTCGGCATCTCCTGATCGCAGCGTTTGTGAGCCGGGTCACGCAGCGCGTGGCCCGGCTCCTCCGTTCGCACTAACGTGGGAATCGTGCGCCTGCTGAGGACACCGGACGACCGGTTCACGGACCTGCCCGACTTCCCCTTCGAGCCGAAGTACGTCGAGCTCGCCGACCCCCACGGCGGCGTGATCAGAGTGGGTTACGTGGAGGCGGGCCCGGCCGACGGGCAGCCGGTGCTCCTGCTGCACGGTGAGCCCAGCTGGTCGTTCCTCTACCGCAAGATGCTGCCGGTGCTGGCTGCCGCGGGGCTGCGGGCAATCGCGCCGGATCTGGTCGGCTTCGGCCGGTCCGACAAACCGGGCGCCTTGACGGACCACAGCTACGCCCGGCACGTCGAGTGGATGCGGGGCTTCGCGTTCGACGCTCTGGACCTGCGGGACGTGACGCTGGTCGGCCAGGACTGGGGCGGCCTGATCGGGCTGCGGCTGGTGGCGGAGAACCCCTCGCGGTTCGCGCGAGTCGTGGCGGCCAACACGGGGCTGCCGACCGGAGACATCGACATGCCGCCGGTGTGGCACTCGTTCCGCGAGGCCGTGGAGAAGGCCCCGGTGCTGGACGTCGCCCGGTTGGTCCAGTCGGGCTGCCGGTCTTCCCTGTCCGAAGTGGTCCGAGCGGCTTACGACGCGCCGTTCCCCAACGAGATGTACAAGGCGGGCCCGCGGGCGATGCCTTCGCTGGTGCCGTACCGCCCGGACAACCCGGCTTCGGAGGCGAACCGCGCGGCGTGGAAGACGTTGACGGAGCTGGAAATCCCGTTCCTGGTGGCGTTTTCCGACGGCGACCCGATCACGGGCGGAATGGCCCCGATCCTGCAGCGCTCGATAAAGGGAGCGCAGGGGCTGGAGCACCCGGTGATCGCGGACGCGGGCCACTTCCTGCAGGAGGACAAGGGCGAGGAGCTGGCCGAGCACGTGGCGAGGTTCGTGCGCGGGTGAGTGAACCGGCGAGCGGCGGCGCAAGACGACCACGAGGTCGGACCTTGTTTTTACCGCGGCAAAACAAAAACTGTCCTCGCCGGACGGGCAGGCTCCGGGATGGCCTTCCGGAGCGCTGTCCTCTCACCTTTTCGAGGGGGCCGCTGGGTGGTCATCCCGTCGCCTGAACGAGGCCTATCACTTTGAGCCAGGCCCGCAAGCTTGCGTTGTCGTCTCGCGTTGGGCTCTGGGTTGCGGGCCTGGCTCAAAGTGATTTCACGGCCTCAGGCGACGGGATGACCACTCAGCTCCTTGGTTTCACAGCGCCGCGTGCGTGGCCGCCAGTGAGTCGGTCAGGATGTCCAGCCCCTCCTGGGCTTCCTCCGCCGTGAGGGTCATCGGCGGGCCCAGCCTCAGCACGTTGCCGTGCAAGCCGCCCTTGCCGATCAGCAGGCCGCGCTTCTTCGTCTCCTCCAGCATGCGCGCCGCCGCGGCCACGTTGGGCGTGGTCGTGCCCGGCTTGATCAGCTCCACCCCGATCATCAGGCCCTTGCCGCGCACCTCGGCCACCAGGGGCGAGGAAGCCGCGCGCAAACCCGAGAGCAGCTGCGCACCCCGGGCCGCGCAGTTCGCCTGCAGGTCGTGGTCCTTGATGTAGTCCAGGACCGCCGTCGCGCCGGCCATGGACACCGGGTTGCCGCCGAACGTCGAGAACGACTGGGCCTGGAAGCAGTCCAGCACATCTCCGCGGGCCACCACCCCGCCGACCGCCAGCCCGTTCCCCAGGCCCTTCGCGAACGTCATCATGTCCGGCGTCACGCCGTGCGCCTCGATGCCCCAGAAGTGCTCGCCCGTGCGGCCCCAGCCCGTCTGGACCTCGTCGGAGATGAACAGCACCCCGTACGAATCCAGCACCTCCTTCATCGCCCGGAACAGGCCGTCCGGTGGGAGGCTGAACCCGCCGACACCCTGGATCGGCTCCGCGATCAGGCACGCCACGTCGCCCGCCGTCGCCGTGTCCAGGACGTCCACCAGGTCCGCGACACACGCGTCGATGTAGTCGGCGTCCGACAGATCCCGGAACGGGCTTCGATAGCGATACCCGCCGTGGACGTAGTTGACCTTGACCGGGCTCAGCGCCGACGCCGACCAGCCGCGGTTGCCGGTGATCGCGACCGTCCCGAACGACCGGCCGTGGTAGGAGTTGCGCATCGCCAGCACCTGGTTGCTGCGCCTGAACTGCGTCGCGAGCATCAACGCCGTGTCGTTGGCCTCGCTGCCCGAGTTGGTGAAGAACACCTTCGCGTCCGGGATGCCGGACAGCTTCGCGATCCGCTCGGCCAGCTCGACCTGCGACCGGATCAGGTACAGCGTCGAGGTGTGCAGGATGCCGGTGTCGAGCTGCTTGCGGACCGCGTCGCCGATCTCGGCGACGTCGTAGCCCATCGAGTTGGTCAGCACCCCGGCGAAGAAGTCGAGGTAGGTGCGTCCCTGCGAGTCGGTCATCCGGCGGTCGTGCGCGTGCACGATCTCGATCGGCTCCTCGTAGAGCAGCGACATCCAGGACGGCATGACTGCGCGGTGCCGGGCGAGCAGCTCATCGGTCATCGAACGCCTCCTCGGGGTCTCAAGCGAGTATGAGGAGGCCGTGAACAGGGCTTCAACGATCAGACTGTCGGGATAACCCAGTAGGGACGCACAGTCTGTACGGACTACCCTCTGTCTTCGTGATTGACCCCAGGACTCTGCGCGATGACCCGGAAGCCGTGCGCGCGTCGCAGCGCGCCCGTGGTGAAGACGAGGGAGTGGTCGACAAGCTGCTCTCCCTCGACTCCCGGCGCCGCTCTTCGATCGCGGCCGCGGACAAGCTGCGCAACGAGCAGAAGGTGCTGGGCAAGCAGATCCCGAAGGCGCCGCCGGAGGAGAAGCAGCAGCTGCTGGCCACCGCCAAGGAGCTCGCCGCGCAGGTCAAGGCCGCGGAGGCGGAGCAGAACACCGCGTCGGAGGAGTTCGACCAGCTCTTCCGCACCGTGGCGAACCTCGTCCACCCGGACGCGCCGGTCGGCGGCGAAGACGACTTCGCCGTGCTCAAGCACGTCGGCGAGCCCACGAAGTTCGACTTCACCCCGAAAGACCACCTCGAGCTCCTCGAAGCCCTCGGCGGCGTCGACATGGAACGCGGCGCCAAGGTCTCGGGCTCGCGGTTCTACTTCCTCACCGGCGTCGGCGCGCAGCTGCAGCTCGGCCTGCTCAACATGGCCATCGCGCAGGCGCTCGAGAACGGCTTCACGCCGATGATCACGCCGTCGCTGGTCCGGCCGGAGATCATGGCCGGCACCGGCTTCCTCGGCCAGCACTCGAGCGAGATCTACCACCTCGAAGACGACGACCTGTACCTCGTCGGCACGTCGGAGGTGCCCCTGGCCGGCTTCCACGCCGACGAGATCCTCGACCTGAACGACGGCCCGAACCGCTACGCGGGCTGGTCGTCCTGCTACCGGCGCGAGGCCGGCTCCTACGGCAAGGACACCCGCGGCATCATCCGCGTCCACCAGTTCGACAAGGTGGAGATGTTCGTCTACACCAAGCCGGAGGACGCCGAAGCCGAGCACGAGCGGCTGCTCGGCTGGGAAGAGCAGATGCTCGCGAAGATCGAGGTGCCCTACCGGGTCATCGACACGGCGACCGGCGACCTCGGCACGTCCGCGCACCGCAAGTTCGACTGCGAGGCGTGGATCCCGACGCAGGACACCTACCGCGAGCTGACCTCGACGTCCAACTGCACGACGTTCCAGGCCCGCCGGCTGTCGGTCCGCTACCGCGGTGAGAACGGCAAGCCGCTGATCGCCGCGACCCTCAACGGCACCCTGGCCACCACCCGGTGGATCGTCGCGATCGTCGAGAACCACCAGCAGGCGGACGGCTCGGTCCGCGTGCCCGAGGCGCTGCGCCCGTTCGTCGGCGGCAAGGAAGTCCTCACGCCCCGCTGATTCGGCCTTATGCCAGGTGCGCACCCGTTCGGCCCAGTAATGTCCGGGCCGAACGGGAGAGGACTCTTCGCATGCGCATGAAGTGGCAGGCCGTCGCGGCCTTGGCGGCCCTGACCGTGGTCGTGTCCGGCTGCACGGTGGCCGTCGGCGGCTCGGCGTCGCCGGTGCCGGGCCAGGGCCCGATCGTCAAGGCGATCGACGCCTGCTCCCTGCTCGACGAGGGCCAGCTCGACGCCCTCGGCTACGAGACCCAGGGCCGTTCGGTGCCGGAGGAAAAGGACCGGAACCAGACGGCGATGTGCCTCTGGAGCACCAAGGAAGACATCGAGCCGTCGAACATCCTCAACGTCGGCTACACGACGGACATCGACTTCAACGAGTACATCGCCGGAGCCGTCCCGAAGGGCGACCCGGAGCAGATCGCCGGCTTCAGCTGGCGGCAGTACCCGTCGCTCCTCGCCGACGACTGCGTGCTCTACGCCCTGCTCGGCGACAAGTCCTTCGCGTACGTCAGCGTGTCCAAACCGCCTCTCGAAAAGTCGTGTGAGCTGGCGAAGACGGTGATCCCGCAGGTCGCGGCCCACCTGCCCGGCGGCCAGGACGCGCCGTCGATCACCCCGACCGCGCCGGCCAAGGTGGAGCCGGGTGGGCCACTGCTGTCGGCGGACCCGTGCGCGACGCTCAAGCCGGACCAGGTCGCGCAGCTCAAGAACATCTCGCCCACCGGCGAGAAGGACGACTCGTCGGCGGTGCCCAACGCGACGTACTGCCTCTGGGACGACACCGACGGCAGCGAGGGCCAGAAGGCGTTCGAAGTCTGGTTCGGCCCGAGTACACCGGTCGCCGACTGGCCGGGCGTGAACGGCGTCAAGCCGCTCGAGACCGTCGACGTCGGCGGCAAGAAGTGGGGCGTCTACCCGAACCTGGGCGGCCTGCGCGTGACCTGCGGCGCGTTCCTGCCGATCACCGTCACGTCGTCGGTGCAGGTGGTCAGCGGGTTCATCGGCGACGACACGAAGACGTGCGACGTCGTCAAGCAGGGCCTGCCGCTGGTGACGGCGAACCTGCCGGGTTAGTCCTTCGCCACGTGGTCGGCGATGTGGCGGGCGATCTCGAGCGCGCTCGTCGCGGCCGGGGACGGCGCGTTCAGGACGTGCACCTGGTCGCGCGCGGTCTCGATGAGGAAGTCGTCGACGAGCGAGCCGTCGCGGCGCATCGCCTGCGCGCGCACGCCGGAGCCGTGGCGGACGATGTCGTCCTCGGTGACGGCCGGGACGAGCCGGGCGAGGCTCGCGGCGAACCGCTTCTTCGAGAACGAGCGCCGGACCTCGTCGAGCCCGGTCGGGAGCGCGTACTTCTTCGCGAGCCGCCAGACGCCGGGGAAGGCCGCGACGTCGGCGACGTCCTTCGCGGAGAAGTCGGCCCAGCGGTAGCCCTCGCGGCGCAGCGCGAGCACGGCGTTCGGGCCGGCGTGCACGCTGCCGTCGAGCATCCGCGTGAGGTGCACGCCGAGGAACGGCAGCGTCGGGTCCGGCACCGGGTAGATCAGGCCCTTGACCAGGCCGCGGCGTTCGGGCTTGAGCTCGTAGTACTCGCCTCGGAAGGGCACGATCTTCGCCGACGGCGTCAGCCCGGCCAGCCGCGCGACGCGGTCGGAGTGCAGGCCGGCGCAGTTCACGAGCCCGTCCGCGACGATGACGTCCTCGCCGGTCGCGACCTCGACCCCGCCGTCGCTCCCGGCGCGGATGGCCAGCGCGGGGCTGTTCAGCCGGAGGTCGACGCCGGCTTCGTCGAGCAGCCGGACGAGCGCCTGGCAGACGCCGGGGAAGTCGATGATCCCGGTGGACTCGACCCGCAGCGCGGCGACGCAGGCGACCTCGGGCTCGTACTCGCGCGCTTCGGCGGGGGAGATCTTCTTCGCCGGGACGCCGTTCGCCTCGGCCCGCTCGGCGAGCGTGTTGAGCGCCGGGATCTCCTTCTCGTCGGTCGCGACGACGAGCTTCCCGCAGACCTCGACGGGCACGCCGTACTGCCGCGCGAAGTCCACGATGGACCGGTTCCCGGCGACGGACATGCGCGCCTTGAAGGATCCCGGCTTGTAGTAGAGCCCGGCGTGGACGACGTTCGAGTTGTGCCCGGTCTGGTGCGCCGCCCAGCGCGGCTCCTTTTCCAGCACCGTGACGTCCAGCCCGCGCCTGGTCAGCTCCCAGGCCACGGCCAGACCGACGATCCCACCCCCGACGACCACCACGTTGCGCACGATCGACCAGGCTACGCGAGCGGGGAAGGGCCTGGTGAGCCGGTCAGTCCGCCAGCCCGGCCGTGGTCAGCGCCTTCTGCGTGTTCATCCCCAAGCCCGTCCCGTAGGCCCGCTCGAAACCGTCCGCCCCCAGCGACTCGACGACCCGGGCCCGCACCGACGAGACGTCCGGGTCGCCGGCGATCGACGTGCCCCGTACCCCCGCCGCCGCGCCCAGCAGCGTCGCCGCCTGCTCGGGCCGGGCCGCCCCGGCCAATCCCTCCAGGGCGAACGCCACGACGTCGCCCGCGTTCCGCCGGCTTCCGGTCAGCAGGGCCGAGCGGTGCAGCCGGACCGCCTCTGCTGGGCGGCCCTCGACCGAAGCCAGCCAGCCCAGCGAGATCGTCGCCATCGCGCGGACCGTCTCCGCCGCGAACGAGCCGCCCGGGCACTCCGCCAGCGCGCGCTCGCCCAGGGCGCGGGCGGCGGCGAGGTCGCCTTCGTACCGGGCCAGGTTCGCCAGCCCGGTGTACGCGGCCGCGCGGGACTCGGGCATCCCCGTGCGGCGGGCCGTCGCCGCGGCCAGTTCGTAGTCCGCCCGCGCGCCCGCGCGGTCGCCCGCCAGGAGGCGGGTCCACGCGCGGCGGCAGATGAGGTCCGCGGCGTCGTCCACCGCGCCGATCTCCCGCATCAGGCTCAGCGCCTCGTCCATCATCGGCACGGCGTCCCCGGGCCGGCCGCGCCACGTGAGCAGCTGGGACAGGTGGTCCAGGGCCATCGACAGGCCCCACCGCTCGCCCAGCGCGCGGAACTGCGCCGCGCCCTCGCGCAGCCCTTCTTCGGCCGCTGTCAGGTCGCCGGTCATCATTGCCCGCAGGCCCATGCCTGTCGGCAGCAGCGCCCAGGCCCAGGCGTCCCCGGCCGCCAGCAGGCCCTCGCCGCGGCCGGCCAGCTCGTCGTCGTCACCGGGCGGGCCCACGACGACGCCGAGCAGCATCACCAGCATCGGGTTCCGGGGCGACCAGTCGCCGTCCGCCGCGTACCGCCGGACCAGCGGCAGGTACTGCTCCAGCGATTCGTCCGGGTGCCCGGACAACGCGCCGAGCACGCACACCAGGAACTCCTCGACGTACTGCTCGCGCAGCTCCGGCGGGGTCCGCGAGACGACGGCCAGCGACAACCCGGCGCCTTCGAACCGCCGTCCGCGCATCCACCAGTACATCGCCAGCGACGGCACCAGCCGCAGCGCGAGCGCTACGTCGTGCTCGGTCGCCCAGCGCAGGGCGGCCAGCAGGTTGTCGTACTCGGCGTCGATCCGGTCCAGCCACTCGAGCTGCGCCGCGGTCCGCAGCATCGGGTCGGCTTCCTCGGCGAACCGCAGGAAGTACTCGGCGTGCGCGCGGTGGACCCGCTCGGTCTCGCCCGCTTCGGCGAGCTTTCCGGCGCCGAACGCGCGGATCGTCTCGAGCATCCGGAACCGGCCGCCGACGGCTTCGACCAGCGACTTGTCGGCCAGTTCGAGCAGCAGCTCGGCGTCGGCGCCGCAGACCTCGGCCGCCGCGGCGAGCGTCGCGCCGCCGGGGAACACCGTCAGCCGCCGGGCGAGCTCGCGTTCGTCGTCACCGAGCAGGTCCCAGCTCCACTCGACGACCCCGCGCAGCGACCGGTGCCGCTCCTCGGCCGTCCGGCTGCCGCGGGCGAGCAGCCGGAACCGGTCGTCGAGCCGGGCCGCGATCTCGCCGAGGTCCAGGCTCCGGACGCGGGCCGCGGCCAGCTCCAGCGCCAGCGGCAGGCCGTCGAGGGCCGCGCAGACGTGCTGGACGTCGCCGATCGTCGCGTCGTCGACGGTGAAGGCGGGATCGCTCGCGGCCGCGCGGTCGGCGAACAGCCGGATCGCCGGGTAGGTCAGGGCTTCGGCCGCGGGCGTGCCCGGTGGCGGGACGGCCAGCCGCGGCACCGGCGCCAGCTGCTCGCCGGTGATGCCGAGCGGCTCACGGCTGGTCGCCAGCACCCGCAGCCCCGGGCACGCGCCGAGCAGCCGCGCGGTCAGCAGGGCCGCGACGTCGACGACGTGCTCGCAGTTGTCGAGCACGAGCAGCGCCGCCCGGTCGCGCAGCGCCGAGATCAGCCGGTCGGCCGGGTCCTGCGGGCCGCCACGCGTGCTCTCGCGCAGGCCGAGCGCGGCCAGCACCGCGCCCGCGACGCCGTCGCCGTCGTGCGGGGCGAGCTCGACGAACGCGACCGGCCCGAAATCAACGGAGGCGGCTGCCGCGGTTTCGACGGCCAGCCGCGTCTTGCCGGTGCCGCCCGGCCCGGTCAGCGTCACGAGCCGGCTGCGGTCCAGCAGCTGGGCCACCTGCCGCAGCTCGCCGGTCCGGCCGACGAAGCTGGTCAGCTGCGCGGGCAGCGCGGAGATCGCCGGCTTCTCGGTTTCGCCGCGCAGCACCGCGAGGTGGGCTTCGGCGAGATCCGGACCAGGGTCGGCACCCAGCTCGTCGGCCAGCGTGCGGCGGGCGTCTTCGAACGCGGCCAGCGCGTCGGCCGGCCGGCCCGCGGCGGCGAGCGCGCGGACCAGCTGCGCGCGCGGCCGTTCCCGCAACGGCTGCGCGGCGACGGTCTCCCGCAGCTCGGCGAGGACGTCTTCGGCCTGCCCCAGGGCCAGCCGGGCCTCGACGTGGTCGTCCGCGGCGTCGGCCCGCAGCTCCTCCAGGCGGGCGGCCTGGGCGGCGGCGAACGGTGCGTCGGCCAGGTCGGTGAACGCGGCTCCGCGCCACAACGCCATCGCTTCACTGAGGACAGTGGCCGCCCGCGCGTACTCGCCGTTCTTCAGCAGTAGACGGCCTTCGCGCGCCAGGCGTTCGAAGACGTGAACGTCCACTTCGTCCGGTTCGACGGCCAGCCGGTAGCCCGCCGCGGTGAATTCGACCGGCGCCAAGTCCTTCAACGCCGTCCGCAGCCGGGAGACCTGCGACTGGAGGGCGTTCGCCGCGCCGTCCGGCGGGAATTCGCCGTACATGCCGTCGATCAGCCGCTCGGCGGGCACGAACCGCCCGGCCTCCAAGGCGAGCAGGGCCAGCAGCGTCCGCGACCGCGGGCCGCCCACTGCGACCTGCGTACCGTCTTCACCCCACGCGGCGACGGCCCCCAGCACCCCGAATCGCATGACCTCAGCTTAAGACGGTCGCCGACCTGGGGAAGTTGTCACTCGAAAGTGGTCTTCGGCGTGGGCCTGTGAATCACCTGAGTGAGCGTATATACACTTCGCCGGGTCCCCACGCAATGGGAGAGGTATGTCGACCGACAGCATTGCCCTCGGTCAGCCGACCGTCGGCGAAGAAGAGCTCGCCGCCGTGGCCGAGGTCTTCAGATCCGGCTGGCTGGCCGGCGCCGGACCGGCTTGCCGCCGCTTCGAAGAACGGTTCGCGCAGGTCACCGGCACCGCGCACGCGTTGACGACCGCGAACTGCGGTTCCGCGCTCTTCCTGGGCCTCAAGGTGCTGGGAGTCCGGCCGGGCGACGAGGTGATCGTCGGCGACTACACGTTCCCCGCCACCGGCCACGCCGTCGTGCAGGCCGGCGCGACCCCGGTGTTCGCCGACATCCGCCCGGACGTCTTCAGCGCCGACCCGGCCCACGTCGAGTCCCTGATCACCCCGAAGACCGTCGGCATCCTCGTCGTCGACGTCGCCGGCCAGCCCGGTGACTTCGACGAGTACCGCGCGATCGCCGACAAGCACGGCCTCTGGCTGTTCGAGGACGCCGCCTGTGCCGCGGGCGCGACGTACAAGACGCGCCCGGCCGGCAGCCTCGCCGACCTCGCGGCGTTCTCCTTCCACGGCCGCAAGGGCATCACCGCGGGCGAAGGCGGTGCGCTGGTCTCGGACCGCGAAGACCTCATCGCGCACGCCCGCAAGCTGCACACCTACGGCATCGAGCCGGCGATCAGCCGCGAAGGCTCGAACACGCTGCCGATCCCGGAGTTCCACGAGCTCGGCTACAACTTCCGCATGTCGGACGTCCAGGCCGCGATCATGAACGTCCAGCTCGACCGGCTGCCGGACCTGCTCGCCGCCCGCCGTTCGGTCGCGAAGCGCTACCACGAGGCGTTCGCGGACTTGGCGGACACAGGCGCGCTGACCGTCCCCGTCGAGCTCCCCGATCGCGAGCACCCGTGGCAGGCCTACCTGCTCACGGTCGCGCCGGAGGTCAGCCGCGACACGCTCGCCCTGCGGGTCCGCGAGCGGGGCGTCCAGTGCAACTTCGGCACCTACGCCTCGCACCTCCAGCCGATCTACGGGCCCCAGACCCCGCTGCCCGTCTCCGCCGACGCGTTCGCGCGTCAGCTCGCGATCCCCATGCACGCGAACCTCACCGACGCCGAAGTGACGCGCGTCGGCGAGGTCGTGCGCGAAGCCGTGCAGTCCCTGTCTTGACCCCGCCGACCGAGGAGAAATTGGTGTCCGACAAGAAGGTGCTCTTCACCGGGGCGGGTGGGTTCATCGCCGCGCACGTCATCCCGCTGCTCATCGAGGGCGGCTACACGGTGCGGATCTTCGACAACATGACCCGCGGCGACCGCGCCCGCGTCAACGAGTTCGTCGCCACCGGCAAGGTCGAGCTCGTCGAGAAGGACGTCCGCTACGGCGGTGCGGTGCGCGAGGCCATGCGCGGCTGCACGCACGTCATCCACTTCGCGACGGTGTCGATCAACAAGTCGATCGCGGACCCGCACGAGTCGTTCGACATCAACATGACCGGCAACCACAACGTGTTCGCCGCGGCCGCCGACGAAGGCGTCGAGCGCCTGGTGTTCGCGTCGACGGCGTCGGTCTACGGCGAGCCGAAGCGGCTGCCGATGCACGAGGACGACGAGCTCAAGCCGCTCACGCCGTACTGCATCTCGAAGCGCGCCGGCGAGGACATGCTCGGCTTCTACGAGCGCCAGAAGGGCCTGTCCTGGAACGCGCTGCGGTTCTTCAACGTGTACGGCCCGGGCCAGAAGATCGAGGCCTACTACACGTCGGTGATCAACCACTTCATCCAGCGCCTGCGCGCCGGCCAGCCGCCGATCATCGACGGCCGCGGCGACCAGTCGATGGACTTCGTGCACGTCAGTGACCTGGCGCGGGCCGTCGTCGCGGCGCTGGAGTCGGAGCGGGCGAACCTGCCGATCAACATCGGCACCGGCATCGACACCTCGATCGCCGCGCTCGCCAAGATCCTGATCGAGGCCGTCGGCGTCGACGTCGAGCCGCTGTTCAACGAGCGTGACGTCCTGGTCTCGCGCCGCGCCGCCGACATCACCCGCGCCCGCGAGGTGCTCGGCTGGGAGCCGCGGATCACTGTCGAAGAAGGCATGCGGCAGCTGGTCGAGGACTCTCAGTGAACGCCGACGTGCTCTTTCCCGCGGAGGCGTCATGAACGCAGCCACCGCGGGCCCTGCCCGAGGACGTGCGATGCGCATCGCGGTGGTCAACAACTTCTTCCCGCCCCGGGTGGGCGGGAGCGCACACATGTCGGCTTCGCTGGCGGCGCAGTTCGTCGAGGCCGGCCACGAGGTGCTGGCGATCACGGCCGCGTACGCCGACGCCCCCGCCGAGGAGGAGCGCGACGGCTACCGCGTCGTGCGCCTCCCGGCGGTGAAGATGCCGCAGGTCGGCCTGTCGATCGACTTCGACATGAGCTTCGCGTCGCTGCGGCCGGGCAACTGGCGGCGGCTGTGGAAGCTGCTGGACGAGTTCAAGCCGGACGCGATCCACCTGCACGGCCAGTTCTTCGACCTGTCGTGGCTGGCCGGGAGCTACGCGCGGCGGCGGAACATCCCGGTGCTGCTGACCATCCACACGCTGCTGATCAGCGACAACAAGCTGTACGGCGGCGTGTTCCGGATGCTCGACGCGGTGCTGGTGAAGCCGATCTTGCGCTACATCCGGCCGCGCTACGTCATCCTCGACAAGCTCGGCGTCGACTACTGCGTCGAGCGCTACGGCACCAGCGACGCGAACTCGGAGTACTTCCCGATCGCGGTCGACACGGGTCACTTCGCGAAGCCGGTGACGAAGGACGTCCGCGCGGAGCACGAGATCGGTGACGCGCCGCTGATCGTCTCGCTCGGGCACGTCATCCCGCTGCGCAACCGGCTGCCGCTGATCGAGGCGCTCCCGGCCATCCTGGCCAAGCACCCGGGCACCCGGGTGGTGGTCGTCGGCCGCGTCTACCACGACGCGTTCCTGAAGCGGGCCGCGGAACTGGGCGTCTCGGACGCGCTGGTCGTCACGGGCGCGGTGCCGAAGGCGGACGTCCCGGCGTACTTCGCGGCGGCGGACATCGTCACGCACGACCTCAACGGCGGCTGCGGCACGGCGTCGCTCGAGGCGATGCTGTCCGGCACGGCGACGATCGCGTCGGTCACCGAGGACAACTACCCCGGCATCGAGCTGCGCAACGGCGAAAACGTCCTGCTGGTGCGGCCCGACGACGCCGAAGCCGTGGCCTCGACGGTGATCGGCCTGCTCGACGACCCGGAGAAGCGGGCGCTGATCGCGCAGCGCGAGAGCGAGCTGGTCCGGTCGAACTTCGGCCTCGACGTCGTCGCCGAGGAACACCTTCGCACGTTCGAGAAACTGGTGTCGGAAGCGGATGTTCTTCGATGACGAGCGCAGCCACCGGCTGCGTCCGCAGATCCTGACCGAGCTCGTCTCGCAGTACATGAACGACGCCGAGCGGGCGCAGTTCTACGGGCTGCCGCCGACGTGCCGCGTCCGTGAGCGCGTGAAGATCATCAGCCCCGAGAACCTGAAGATGGGCGACCACTGCTGGGTCGGCGAAGGCGCGGCGCTCGACGCGAGCGGTGGCCTGGAGATCGGCGAGCACACCAGCATCGGGCTGAACACGCTGATCTTCACGCACTCGAGCTGGCTCGCGAACATGACGCTGCAGAACCATTCGGGCAGCGACCTGATCGAGCGCAAGCCGGTGAAGATCGGCAAGGGCTGCTTCATCGGCGGCCTGGTGGTGATCATGGCGGGCGTGACGATCGGCGACTTCGCGACGGTGCAGCCGAACTCGGTGGTGGCGAAGGACGTCCCGCCGCGGACGCTGGTCGCGGGCAACCCGGCGCGGGTGTTCCAGCGGTACGACGAGGAGTACATCCAGTCCGAAGTGGACCGCGTCCGGGCGGAGAACGCCCGCCGCCGCGAGATCGCGGAGGAACGCGGTCAGGCTCCCGGCTGGGGAGCGCCGTCCGGGGACTTCTCGGAGTAGGTCAGAGCCGGTCCGCCAGCAGCTTCCCGATTTTGGCGTAACTGTCTTCGCTGCCTGTCACGTACAGGTACAACTGCGCGGTGCGCACCCCACCGTGGCTGTGCTTGGCGACCGCGACCGTGGTGCCGCCGCCCGGGCTCGTCGACTCGCAGTGCAGCGCGGCCTCGCCGATGCCCGCCATCGTCGCCGTGTTCTTGCACGACGACTTCGCGCCCGCGACGAACCGGGCCACCGACGTGTCCGGGCCGACGAAGAGGTAAGCGGTCTGCCCGCCGCCGTATTCGCACACGTAGGCCGTACCGACCTTCGTCTGCGCCGGCTCGGCCTCCTTCGAACCGCCGCTGACCGACCGGCCGAGCGCCTGGATGATTTCCTCGGAGCTCAGGAACGGGCAGGCCGCGTTCAACGATGCCGGCGAGGCGGCCGGCGTGAACGTCGGCGCCGTGGTCTTCGGCTTGCTCACCGAAGAAGTGGATGACGGCGGCACCGACGTCGTCGCCGGCGCCGCCGTCGTGGAGCCGCCCGAACACGCTGTGATGCAGGTCAGCAGGCATGCGGCGGCGAAGAATCCCCCTGTGAAGCGCACGCCTGACAATGTAGTACTTCGTAACCGAGCGCAGGATTGCGGTTACACAACGTTTCGGTCGCGTCCCAAGACGAGCGTACGCTCGAAAGGTCGGGAGCAACCTTTCCGCGGCCCGGCCGTCGCTGGGAGAAACGGAACGAGGTGAGGCATGGCGCGCGGCGACGACGAGTTCGCGGACTTCGTGCGCGCGTCCTCGGCCCGGCTCACCCACGCCGCCTACCTGCTCACCGGTGACCGCCACCATGCGGAGGACGCCGCGCAGACCGCCTTCACCCGCACGTACGCGGCCTGGTCGCGCGTCCGGCACAAGGACGCCTACGGCTACGCCCGCACCGTCCTGGTGAACCACGTCATCGACGGCTGGCGGCGCCCCATCCGCGAGTACGCCACCGAGGCGATGCCCGACCGGCAGGACCGCCTCGACGTCGACCAGGCCGTCACCCAGCGCGCGTGGCTCACCGCCGTGCTGCGGACGCTGACCGCCCGCGAACGCGCCGTCGTCGTGCTGCGCCACTTCTTCGACCTGCCCGAAGCCGACGTGGCCCGTGAACTCGGCGTTTCGCTGGGTACCGTGAAGAGCACGAATTCGCGCGCGCTGGCCAAGCTGCGCGTGGAGGCCGGCACCGGCGAGGACACGCTGATCGGAGGGAGCGGGCGATGAACGACCTCGACGACTTCCGCGCCGCCCTCCGGCAGCCGCCCGACGAACCCTTCGCCGAACCCGACCTGGCCGCGATCATGGCCGACGGCACGCGCATCCGGCGTCGCCGCCGCGTGCTGACCACCACCGGGGGCATCGCGGCCGCGGCCGCCGTCGTGCTGGTGGTCGTGTTCGCCGTCCAGTTGCGGCAGCCCGCGCCCGTGCCGGTCGCGCAGCCGCCTGCCCCGCCGACGTCGTCCGCGTCGACGTCGACCAGCGCCCCGCCCGAACGGCCGCCGATCGGCGACGTCGTCGGCACGGGGATCCTGACGAAAGCGGGCGAGATCGTCTTCTTCGCGCGGGCGGTCGACGAACCGCAGATACTGCCGGACATCCACTTCGGCCTGGTCGCCGGCTTCCGCTCCGGCACGTCCCTGCAGGCCGCGCTGGCCACGAACGAGGTCCAGGGCTCCGACCGGTCGTTCGGCTTCCACGCCACCGACGGCGGCGAGTTCGTCAGCGACCAGCTGATCCCGGTCTTCGGCTACTTCGCCGGCCCGGCGGCGCGGATCACCACGACGGTGCACGGCAAGACCATCGAGGCCAACCTGACGAAGTGGACCGAGGACCCGAACGTCGTGTTCTTCTGGTTCGACCCGGTCGTCGTGCCGGACTCGGCGTCGCTGACCCCGCTGATCGCCTACGACGGCGAGGGAAAGCGGCTCACCAAGTAGCCGGACAGCCGGTCGGCGGTACACGGTGGCCCCGCACGGGCGTAAGACGGCAACCGTGACTTCGCGACGGGCGTTCCTGACCGCTTCAGCCGTGCTGGGGGCCGTCTCCGCGGCCGGTGTCCCGGCGGGTGCCGCCGAACTCGGGGACCGCGGGCCGGGCCGCCCGGTGCGGCCGCAGCGTCCCGGCCCGGACCTGCGGGTGCTGCTCCGGCAGGTCGACGAGCGGCGGATCGAGGCGACCGTGCGGCGGCTGGCCGCGTTCGGCACCCGGCACACGCTCTCGGCCCAAGACGACCCTTCCCGCGGCATCGGCGCCGCGCGCGACTGGCTGTACGCGCAGTTCCAGCAGGTCGCGGCCGCTTCCGAAGGCCGGCTGACGGTCGAGCTGCAGTCGTACGTGCAGCCGCCGGCCGACCGGATCCCGGTGCCGACGACGATCACCAACGTCGTCGCGACGCTGCACGGATCCACCGAACCCGGCCGCGTGTACGTCGTTTCGGGGCACTACGACTCGCGCCGCAGCGACGTCATGGACTTCACCGGCGACGCACCGGGAGCGGACGACGACGCTTCGGGCGTCGCGGTCGCACTGGAGCTGGCGCGAGTCCTCTCGACCCGGCAGCCGCTCGCGACGATCGTCTTCGCCGCCGTCGCGGGCGAGGAGCAGGGCCTCTACGGCGCGCGATACCTGGCGCGGCAGTTCAAGGCCGCCGGCACCGACGTCCAGGCGATGTTCACCGACGACATCGTCGGCTCCAGCCGCGCGGACGACGGCACGCGGGACCCGGTGACGATCCGCCTGTTCGCCGAGGGCGTCCCGACCGCGGAGACGCCGGCCGAGGCGAACCTGCGCCGCAGCATCGGCGGCGAGAACGACTCACCGCCGCGGCAGCTGGCCCGGTTCGTGAAGTCCGTGGCGGAGAACGATGCGACCGGCATGAACGTCCGCGTGATCTATCGCCGCGACCGCTACTTGCGCGGCGGCGACCACATCGGCTTCCTGGAGCAGGGCTACCCGGCGGCGCGGTTCACCGAGCCCGCCGAGGACTTCGCGCACCAGCACCAGGACGTCCGCGTGGAGGACGGCGTCCAGTACGGCGACCTGCCGGAGTTCTGCGACTTCCCGTTCATCGCCCGGGTCGCGCGGGTGAACGGCGCCGCGCTGTGGTCGCTCGCGACGGCGCCGGGCACGCCCAAGGGCGTCAAGATCCGCACGGCGGCCCTGACGAACGATTCGGAACTGCTGTGGGACGCGACGCCGGGCGCGGTGGGCTACGAGGTCCTCTGGCGCGAAACGACGGCGCCGGACTGGACCCACGCGATCGACGCCGGCCCGGCGTTGACGGCGAAGGTCGACCTGTCCAAGGACAACGTCTTCTTCGCCGTCCGCGCGGTGGGCCCGGACGGCCGCCGGAGCCCGGCGGCCTTCCCGGCGCCGGTCAGCTAAGCCGCGGCCTGCGTGAGGACCTGCTCGACGACGTGGTGCGAAGGCAGGATCAGGTCGCGCTCGGTGTCGGCGTCGATCTTGCCCTCCAGCAGGTCGCAGAACCGGTCCAGCTGCGAAGCCAGCGGCTCGCGCGCGGTGATCAGCTCGGGGATCTCGATCACCGTCTGCTGCCGGTAGCCGAGGCCGTCCGGGGTGACGGAGTCGTGCGAGATGTGCCGGTAGATCGTGACGTCGCGACGCAGCAGGTCGATCTCGATCGAGCGGTCGATTTCGGACACCACCAGCGATCGGACCTTCCGCTGCCCCAGCCGGGACGCCGAAACCGTCGCCAGGCCGGTGTCGAACGAAAGCACCGTCTCGATGGTGTCCTCGGCGCCCTCGACCGACGACGGGTGGAAGTACCCCGCGCCGGAGGTCACGCGCGACGGCGTCGCGCCGCCGAAGAACTGGATCGCCAGGTCGACGTCGTGCACCAGCAGGTCCCACGCGACACCGGTCTTGATCCGCGGCGCGTACGGGCCGTGGCGGCGGGCCATCAGGTGGATCGGCTCCTGCACCAGCGCCCGCGCGGTCATGACCGCCGGGTTGTAGCGCTCGAGCAGCCCGCACATCAGCGCGACACCCTGCTTCTTCGACAGCGCGACGATCTCCTGCGACTTCTCGAAGCTGTTGCAGACCGGCTTTTCGACCAGCATCGGCTTGCCCTGGCCGAGGATTTCCTGCGCCAGGTCGTAGTGGACCTCGGTGGCCGAGGCCAGCACGACGGCGTCCACATCGGACAGTGAGCCGAGCTCCGGCGTCCACTTCGTCTCGTACCGCTCGGCGACGGCCTTGCCCGCTTCTTCACGCGGATCGATCACGCGGACGAGGTCCACGCGTTCGTTGCCGGCGAGCACGCGGGCGTGGAGGGAACCCATGTTCCCGGTCCCGACAAGAGCGATCCGATGCGTCATGCGCCCAGTACCTCGCGAACGGTTTCGATGATGGTGTCCAGGTCGGACTCGGTCAGGTGCGGGTGCACCGGCAGCGAAAGCGCCTGGTTGGCGACCGCTTGCGCCACCGGGACGTCCTCGACGCGCGCGCCCGGGATCAGGTCGTGACCCGCGTAGCACTCGTAGTCGAAGACGATCTTGGGGTAGTAGATGCCGTTGCCGATGCCGCGCTCGGTGAGCGCCGCGGCCAGCTCGTCGCGCGAGAGGAACGCGTGCGGCCCGACCAGCACGGTGTACTGGTGCCACACGTGTTCGCGGCCCGGCAGCACCTGCGGGATGTCCAGGCCGGGCGTGCCGGCGAGGCCCTCCGACAGCCGCTTCGCGTTCGCCTGGCGGGCCGCGGTCAGCTGGTCGAGCTTCGCCAGCTGCGGGATGCCGACCGCCGCGTGCAGGTCGGTCATCCGGTAGTTGTGCCCGGCGACCTCGTACTGGTAGCGGGCGCGCATGCCCTGGTTGCGCAGCACGCGCAGCTTGTCGGCCAGCGCGTCGTCGTCCGTCGTGATGACGCCGCCCTCGGCGGTGGTGATGTTCTTCGTCGCGTACAGCGAGAAGCAGCCGATGCCGAACGAGCCGGCCTGCTTGCCCTCGAACGACGCGCCGACGGCCTGCGCGGAGTCCTCGATGACCTGGAGGCCGTGCTCGGCGGCCAGCGGGGCGAGCTTGCCCATGTCCGCGGTCTGGCCGTAGAGGTGCACCGGCATGAGCACCTTCGTGCGGCCGGTCACCGCCTTCGCCACGGCGTCGGGGTCGATCGCGAAGTCGTCGCGCCGGATGTCGGCGAACCGGACCGTCGCGCCGGCCTCGAGGATCGCGTTCAGGGTCGCGACGAAGGTGAACGGTGAGGTGATGACCTCGTCGCCCGGCTTCAGGTCGAGCGCCTGGAGCGACGCGACGAGCGCGGTCGTCCCGTTGTTGACCGCGATCGCGTGCTTCGTCCCGGAGACCGCCGCGAAGGCGTCTTCGAAGCGTTTGACCATCGGTCCCTGTGCGATGGCGCCGGAGCGCAGCACCTCGACGACGAGGTCCTCCGCGTCGCGGACGTCGACCACAGTGATGGGGATCATGGGCAGTCTCTCTCGGCAGGCGATTTCGGCGCGTCCGGTACAGTGAGCCGCCGGTTCTGCGCCCGGCCGCCCTGCATGAACGCGGGCCACACGTTACCGGGCGCGGTAGCACGCCCAGTACCCAGCCGCCGACGAACGGATACCCGCCCGTGGCCAACCGCATCCACCCGACCGCCGTCCTCGGCGAAGGCGTCGAACTCGGCGACGACAACGTGATCGGGCCGTTCGCCGTGATCGTCGGGCCGGCCCGGATCGGCGACGGCAACTGGATCGGCCCCCACGTGACGATCGGCACCCCCGGCGAGGACCGCGGCCGCCCGCACCCGGCGGCCTGGAGCGAGCCGCCGTCCGGTGACCCGGATCACGACGGCCACGGCGTGGTCATCGGCAGCCGCAACCGCATCCGCGAGTACGTGAGTGTCCACCAAGGGACCTGGCGGACGACGACGATCGGCAGCGACGGCTACTTCCTCCGCAACTCCCACATCGCGCACGACTGCCTGGTCGGCGACGGCGTGACGATCGCCTCCAACGCCGTCACGGGCGGGCACTGCCACATCTGGGACGGCGTCAACCTCGGCATGGGCGCGATCCTGCACCAGAAGGTCGTGATCGGCCCCGGCGCGATGATCGGCATGGGCTCGGCGGTGCGGCGCGAGATCGGCGCGTTCACCATCGCCGTCGGCAACCCGGCCCGTGTCACCGGCGTCAACGTCGTGGGCCTGTCCCGCCGCGGCGTCGACGAGGCGACGATCGAGGCGCTCGGGCCGTGGCTGAAGGGCAAGGAAGGTCTCCCGGACGCCACGCTGCCCGGCGACCTCTCTACCTTGGTAAAGGCGTGGGACGCCCGCCCGCGCGAAGAGCACTAGGAGCTGTCTGATGTCGGAAGTCGCCCCCAAGCTGCGCGAGGTCTTCGTCGAGGCGCTGGACCTCGACGGTGACGTGGACGTCGAGAACCTCAAGTACCGCGACCTCGAGGCGTGGGACTCGGTCGGCCACATGGCGCTGGTCGCGGCCATCGAGGACGAGTTCGACGTCGAGTTCGACACCGACCAGGTGATCGACATGTCGAGCTTCAAGGTCGCCGTGGACATGGTGACCGAGCTGCAGGCGAAGAATGACTGATCTGTCCGGTCGCGTCGCGCTCGTCACCGGCGGGACGCGGGGGATCGGCCTGGCCACCGTGCGCGCTTTGGTGGAGTCGGGCGCGACGGTGGTGCTCACCGGCCGCGACGAAGCTCGTGCGAAGGAAGCCGCTTCGTCAGCGGGCGCCGCGGCCGGGCTCGCGCTGGACGTCACCGACGCCAAGGCCGTGTCTTCGCTGGTCAGGGGTGTTGCGAAGGAGCACGGCAAGCTCGACATCGTCGTCGCGAACGCCGGGATCATGGAGGACGCGCTCCTCGGGATGATCCGCGAGGAGCTCGTCGACACGACGCTGAGCACGAACGTCGCCGGCACGCTGCACACCGTCCAGGCCGCGGCCCGGGCGATGATGCGGAAGAAGACCGGCGCCATCGTGGTGCTCGCCTCCATCGTCGGCGAGTACGGAAGCGCTGGTCAGACGGTGTATGCGGCGTCGAAGGCGGCGGTGGCGAACATCGCGCGTTCGGCGGCGAAGGAGCTCGGCCGGTCCGGGATCCGGGTCAACGCGGTCGCGCCCGGCGTGATCGAGACGGACCTGACCGCGGGCCTGAGCGAGGACGCGAAGGCCGAAAACACGAGCCGGACGCCGCTCGGGCGCCTCGGCCGGGCGGAAGACGTGGCGAACGCGATCCGGTTCCTGGTGAGTGACGAGGCGTCCTTCGTCACCGGACAGGTGCTGGGCGTCGACGGAGGCTTGGTGCTGTGACTTTGCTGGGTGCGGGAGCTCGGCTGGTGGACGTGGCCGGGGGCCGCACGCTGGCGGGCGCGGAACTGTCGGCCGAGGTCGGCCGCTCGATGGAGTCGCTCGCCGGGCTCCCGGTCGGTGTGGTCTTCGCGCGGATGGCGGTCGACCTGCCGAGCGTGCTGACCTACCTGGGCGCGTTCGAATCCGGCCGGGCGATCGCGCTGATCGATCCGGCGCTGGACGCCGACGTGCTGGCCGGACTGGTTTCGCGCTTCCGGCCGGCGGCCGTGCTGTCGGCTTCGGGGGACGCGCCCGCGGGGTACGTCACCCGCGGCTCCGACTGGGTTCGCTCGTCGGCCGAGGGCGTGGAGCCCCACCCCGACCTGGCCGTGCTGCTCCCCACCAGCGGGTCGACCGGCAACCCCAAGCTCGTCCGGCTGTCGCGCCAGGCGATCCTGGCCAACGCCGACGCCATCGCCCAGGTGCTGGACATCGACGCCGACGAGGTCGCGCCGACGTGCCTGCCGCTGCACTACAGCTACGGCCTGTCGGTGCTGAACTCGCACCTGGTGCGCGACGCGACGATCGTGATCGAGCCTTCCGGCGTGCTCGGCCGCGGCTTCTGGGACGCCGTGAACACGTACGGCGTCACGTCCCTCTCGGGCGTCCCGTACCACTACGAAATGCTGCGGCGGCTCAAGTTCGACCCCGCGAAGTACCCGACGCTGCGCACGCTGACGCAGGCCGGCGGGAAGCTGCGCGACGACCTGATCGCCGAGTTCAACGCCAAGATGCTGGCCGTCGGCGGCCGGATGTACGTCATGTACGGCCAGACCGAGGCCGCGCCGCGGATGACGACGGTGCCCGCCGAAAGACTGGCCGAAAAGCTCGGTTCCGCCGGGCCGGCGCTGCCGGGCGGCAAGTTCGCGGTCCGCCGCGACGACGGCTCGGAGACCACGCACCCGAAAATTGTCGGTGAGGTCGTCTACCGTGGGCCCAATGTGATGCTGGGTTACGCGGACGACGAGTCCGGCCTGGCCAAGGGCGACGAATGCGGCGGCGTGCTCGCCACCGGTGACCTCGGGTACCTCGACGAAGAGGGGTACCTGTTCATCACCGGGCGGCTCAAGCGCATCGGCAAGGTGTTCGGCAACCGCGTCAGCCTCGACGACCTCGAGCAGGCGGCCCGCGCGGCGGCGGTCGGGATCGACGTCGTGGCGGCGGTGCCCGCCGGCGACAAGGTCGTGCTGTTCGCGGAGGGCGTCGACAAGGCGATCTGCAAGGACGCGTCGAAGGCGCTGTCCGAGCGGCTGCACCTGCACTCGAGCGGGTTCGACGTGCGCCCGATCGACACCGTGCCGCTGCTGGCCAGCGGCAAGATCGACTACCGGTCACTGGAGGCGAAGGTATGAGCGTGTTCACTCGGTCGCAGGCCGACCGGGAGGCGTTGCTGCTGCCTGAGCTCGCCGCCCTGACGTCACACCACCGCGCGAACTCCGAAGGCTACGAGCGGATCCTGTCGTCGCTGGGAATCGCGCCGGACGCCACTTTCGGCACGATCGCCGACCTGCCGTGGCTGCCGGTGCGGATGTTCAAGACGCACGACCTGAAGTCGGTCCCGGATAGCGAGGTGTTCAAGACCCTCACGTCGTCCGGCACCACCGGCGCCGGCGCGTCGCGGATCTACCTCGACAAGGAGGCCGCGGGCGCGCAGACCAAGCAGCTGGGCGCGACGCTGCAGGAGGTCCTCGGCGGCGAACGGCTGCCGATGCTGATGGTCGACACGATCGGCATCATCAAGAACCGCCGGTCGTTCTCCGCGCGCGGCGCGGGCGTGCTGGGCATGGCGAACTTCGGTCGCAAGCACACGTACGTGCTCGACGAGAACGACAAGCCGGACGTCGAAGCGGTCAAGAAGTTCCTGGCCGAGTACGGCGGCAAGCCGTTCCTGATCTTCGGCTTCACGTTCATGGTGTGGCAGTACCTGTACGAGGTCGCGCGCGACCACGGCTTGGACCTCTCGAACGGCATCCTCATCCACAGCGGTGGCTGGAAGAAGCTGATCGACCGCGCGGTGGACAACACCGAGTTCCGGCGGCGGTTCAAGGAAGACACCGGGCTCACCCGGATCCACAACTACTACGGCATGATCGAGCAGATCGGCACGGTGTTCCTCGAAGGGCCGTCCGGCAACTCGCTGTACTGCCCGGACTTCGCCGACGTCGTGATCCGGAACCCGGAGACGTGGGAAGAGCAGCCGGTCGGGGAGCCGGGCGTGATCGAGGTCGTCTCGACGCTGCCGCGGTCGTACCCGGGGCACGTGCTGCTGACCGAAGATCTCGGCGTCTACAACGGGATCGACGACGGCGACTGGCCGGGCAAGCACTTCTCCGTGCTCGGCCGGCTGCCCAAGGCCGAGGCCCGCGGCTGCTCGGACACGTTCTCGGGAGCGGCGGCGTGACCACTCTGAATCAGCGTTTCCCGTTGTCGGATGCGGTTTCGGTGGATGACTTGGTCTCCGAACTGCGCGCCTCGCCGCCCGGCGGCCGGCTGCGCGTCGGTGACCCGCGGATCGTCGAATTCATCACGAAGTTCGCGCGCAAGCTACTGGCCCCGGCCACCGCGCGCCGGTTCCCGGAACTGGCGTCGCTCGGGTTCTTCCTGCGCAAGGGCGAGATCGCCAAGGCGCTGTCCACTCTGGACACTTCGTCCGGTTCGCTGCGGTTCCCGCGCGGGCTGGTGTTCCACGTGCCGCCGGCGAACGTCGACACGATCTTCGTCTACTCGTGGGCGCTGTCCGCGCTGGCGGGCAACCACAACGTCGTGCGGGTGTCGTCGCGCTCGGCCGGCGCCGCCGAGGCGGTGCTGGAGGCGCTGAACGCGGCGCTGTCCGAAGTGGACTCCGCGGTGGCCGACGTCGTCCGGGCGACCCAGCGCATGGTGACGTACGACCGCAGTGACGAGGTGAGCGGCGCCCTGTCGCTGGCCGCCGACCTGCGCGTCATCTGGGGCGGCGACGGCTCGGTCGCGGCGCTGCGGAAGTACCCGCTCGCGCCGCACGCGCGTGACCTGACGTTCCCGGACCGCTCGTCGTTCGCCGTCGCCTCGGTGGCGGGCTGGCAGCGAGCGTCCGAAGCGGAGCGTCGCGCGGCCGCCGAGGGCTTCTACAACGACTCGTACTGGTTCGACCAGGCCGCCTGCTCGTCACCGCGCGCGGTGTTCTGGGTCGGCGACGAGTCCGGGGCGCGTGAGGCCGGCCAGGAGTTCCGCACCCTGCTGGCGGCGGTCCTGGAGACGAAACAGCACGTCACCGAGCCGGCGATGGCGGTCCAGAAGCGCGTCTCGGCGTACGGCGCGGCGGTCGACGGGCTGGTCAAGGAGATCGCGTTCGACGGAAACGGGTTGGCCACCTTGGAGCTGGCGGATCCGGCGGTGCTGCCGCGGGAGTGGCTCGGCGCCGGCACGTTCGCGAACGCGCAGGTGTCCACTTTGTCCGATCTGGTGCCGATCGTCCTGCGCAAGGACCAGACGGTCAGCCAGTTCGGCTTCACGACCGAGGAGCTGACGGAGTTCGCGCACGAGCTGGCGGGCCGCGGCGTCGACCGGATCGTGCCGTTCGGTTCGGCCTTGACGTTCTCCGCGGTGTGGGACGGTTACGATCTGCTGGCCGAATTCAGCCGCCTGGTCACGGTGCAATGAGGCTTGTTCAGCCGTCGGCCGCCGCATGACTTCTGCGGTGATCAGCACTGTGCGGGCGGGCCGCGGCGGCCTAACCAGAACAAGCCTCAGACCTGAGGAGACCGTCGATGACGACAGTTGAGACGCCGGAGGAGCTCCCGGCTGCCGGAAAGCAGCGGAAGTCCACCAAGGCGAAGATCCTCGACGTCGTCAGGTGGGTCGCGATCCTGCTGGTCATCGGCTTCGCGGCGAAGCAGCTGGCGTCCAACTGGGGCGAGTTCTGGCACACCCTGCGCGACGTCGCGTGGCAGTCGTCGCTGCTCAGCCTGGTAGCCCTGGTCGCGGCGATCATGGTGTCGACCTGGGGCTGGCAGGTGATGGTCGACGACCTGGGCAAGCCGATCGGCTACGCCCGGGGAGCCCAGATCTGCCTGGTCGGCTCGCTCGGCAAGTACGTACCGGGCTCGGTCTGGGCGTACCTGCTGCAGATGGAGCTCGGCCGCAAGGCGGGGCTGGCGCGTGCCCGCATCTTCACGGGCTCGCTGATCCAGCTGGGCGTGGGCGTGGTGTCGGCGCTGGTGGTGTCGCTCCTGGCGGCGCCGGCGGTGTTCAGCAACAGCCCCCGCGCGCTGTGGCTGTTCGTGCTGATCCCGGTCGGCCTGGCGATGCTGCACCCGAAGATCCTGACGTGGGGCACGTCCCTGGTGCTGCGAATCCTCCGCCGCCCCCCGCTGGCCCACCCCCTGAGCTGGCGCGTGATCGGCAAGGTCTTCGGCGCCTCGACGGCGGCGTGGTGCCTCCAGGGCATCCACCTGTGGCTCCTGGCCAACTCGGTGGGAACGCCCGGTTTCAGCGGTTTCGTCCTGTGCGTGGGCGCGATGGCGGTGGCCATGACGGTGGGCACATTCGCGTTCATCCTCCCGAGCGGAGTGGGCGTCCGCGAGGTGGCCCAGGTAGCGGTCCTGACGGCCAGCGGCCTGACGGTCGGCCAGGCAACGGCGTTCGCGGTGGCATCCCGGGTGATGTTCACGGTGGCGGACCTGCTGACGGCGGGCCTGGCAGCGATAGCGGCCCGCTCAACCCGCCCGGCGGTCACGCCCGCCTGAGTGGTTGTCCCGGCAAGGCCGAGTTCTCGGCCACCTGACCGGGCCTGCTGAGCCCGCGTGACCTGGGTCTGCTCAACTGCCGACGCCCACCGTGCGGCGGGCCCAACAGATCCCGCATGTCACCTGGGCCCCCCCGCGGTGCCTTGCCCGCCGACCCGGCCTGCTCAACCCGCCCGGTGGCCACACCTTGCCCGACCTGCTCAGGTCCTACGCACCTCGCCCGCCGCGTGAGCCGATGGCGGGCGCTCGCCCCACCCAATCCGGAACGCCGAGCAGGTTGTCCACGACCTGTATCCAACTTGTCCACAGGCGTTACGCACATGTGGACAACTCTGGCCAACCCGAGCTCAACTCAAGGTTTTGTCGGCCTCCACCGATAGACTGGCCAAGGGGACGCCCCCCAGTGGAAGGGCGGGGGCGCGCTGCTTCGCTCGGGCCTGTGCCCTCGAAGACAGCCATCGGGAACTGACTCTGCCGAGACCCTGCCAAGGGCCGTTCTCAACACTGCAGCACCGGCGAACATGCTTTCCGCACGGCGCAGCAGCGCCCACTCCCGCTCCCAGTACCCAAGCCGGTCGCGCAGACCTGAACTTGGTGCAGTGAATGACTCATTCCTGGCGCTGGACGACAGGAATGAGTCATTCACTGCACCGAAGGCGACTGGCGCGGGGCCGGCAACCGACTTTGCCGAGGCCCTGCCAGGCCAGGCCAGGCCAGGCCAGGCCAGGCCAGGCCAGGGAAGGGCCGGGCCGGGCCGGGCCACAAACCTGCGCCCCGAAGACACCCGCTGGGAACCCCGACGTGCCGAGATCCTGCCAAGGGCCGCCTCAGCTGACCAGCCGGTAAATCACCGCGTCCGAATTGCGCCAAACTTCCCTCAAGAACGGCTCCCCGGCCAATCCGACCAACCCCGGCTGATAAGGCTGCTCCGGAGCCGGCAAAGGCACGCCCAGGATCACCCAACGAATGTTCAGCCGCTGAACCGCCGCCCGCACCGCCGGATCCGTCGGATAATCCCGGAACCGCTGCGCCAGCAACACGGCGTCCGAAGGTGGTGAAGTCTGGTCGTAATGCGCCGCCACCGTGCGAACTCCCGACAGCGCGTACGTCCACGCCGTCCCGTCGAAACGGTCGTTCATCGCCCACTCGCCCGGGGCCGCCAGCTTGCCCAGCTCCGCCATCGCCGCTTCCTCGCCCGGCGTCACGTGCAGCTTCGACGGGTCCGCCGCCTGGTAACCCGTGTACACGCGGGCGCCGTTCGAACGGAAGTACAAGCCGTTCGTGAGCGCCACGAAACCCAGCAGCACCACCACCGCGATCGCCACCGCCGGCACGCGCGCCGGCAGCCGTTCGCGGAGCCACGCCTGGGTCGACGCCAAACCGTGCGCCGCCAGCACGCACAGCGGGATCGCCGCCATCGAGAAGAACCGGTACGGGTCGTCCCACCACGGCCGGGACAGCGCCATCACCAGCGGCGCGTTCGACGACGCCACCGCCATGTACGCCAGGCCCGTCACCCCCGCCGTCAGCCCGATCCAGCGCAGCGCGCCCGCTCGCGCGAAGAACACGATGCCGAGGAACAGCGCCACGGACAGCCACACCTGCGGATGCGCCTCGAAGTGCTGGAACCCCAGCAACGCTCCCAGCGCCGTCGACGCGCGCCACTCGCTCGGCCAGCCGAAGTACGGGAGGTCGCTCTGGGCCAGGCCCAGCGCCCCGAACAACTGCAGCCACGCCACCAGGAACGCCACCACCGCGATCGGCAGCAGCGCCAGCAGGTCGCGGCCGATCCGGCGCCAGCCCGAAAGCCAGCGCTGCACCAGCAGCGGGCCGGCGAACAGGATCCCGCCGAACAACGTCGACGAATGGATGCACAGCAGGCCCACCGCCGCCAGCAGCAGCACGAAACCCGTGTCCGGCGCGACGCGCTCCAGGTACCGCCGCACCGCCACCGCCGCCAGCGGGGTCAGCGCCACGCCCAGCGCGAACGGCAGCAGCGGCCCGCGGTCCATCGACTCGTAGACGCCGACCACCGGCGCCACCGCCGTCAGCGCCACCGCGCCCGCCAGCACCGCGCGTCCGCGGAATTCGCGGACCAAGGTCACCAAGGACAGTGCCAGCAAACCCGGCAGCAGCAGCGTGTTCGCGTCCAGTGTGGCCGGGATCGACGCCCCGCTGAGCCGGTTGGTCACCGCTGCCAGCAGGTGGTAGGCGTTGGGGTAGAACACCGGCGCCGCGTCGCCGTACCAGTTCACGTGGCCCGTGCCGAACAGGCTGCCGTCGCCGGTGTCGGCGATGTAGCGGACGGCGTTGCCGTGGTACACCGCGTCGAATCCCTGCGGCAGTGCGCCGATGTGGCCCAGGCCGCGCAGTGTCGCATAAAAACCCACCGCCGCGCCGAACAGCAGGCACGCGCCCACGGCGAAGTGCCCGCGACGGTCCCACAGCCCGGGTTCCGGCTCGGGTGCCCAACGCCGGACGGTCAGTTTCCGGACACCGTAAGCGATCGCGGCGAAGACGACGGTCGAAACCGCGTAGGTCACCGGCGTGAACTTCCACCCGACCGCCGCGGTCCACGGGCCGGTCAGGCCGCCGATGGCGTAGCTCAGCAACGGCGCCAAGCCGGCCAGGGCCCAGCCGCGCACTCCCGCGGCGAGTGCCGTCAGGAGGCCCGGGACGGCGATGACGGCAACGGCAACGCAGACGGAGAGCACGCTGGAGACTAAGCCGACAACGATCAGGGGAACGCCCCGGGGTGAGCAGTCCGAACGGGACGGATTCGCGAATGTCCCTTCGCGATACCCGAACGGGTTATATTGACGCGTGCGTTTCCCTGCTTGACTGACGCCGGGCGGAGAGATCTTCACAAGGGGGCCGGGTGGTCTACGCGGTCGTGGTGGCGTGGCTGGTCCTCGCCGCGATCGTGGTCCTGACCTGGGGGCGGCTGGACACCGACCGCGGCTGGCGCGGCTTCGTCCTCACGCTCACCCTCGGCCTTTCCCTGCTGCACCAGCTGCTGTTCGCGACGGTCACCGAGGACGCCCTCGTTTCCTTCCGCTACGCGCAGAACATCGCCGACGGAAACGGCCCGGTCTTCAATCCCGGAGAACGCGTCGAGGGGTACACGAACTTCCTGTGGCTGGTGCTGATCGCCCTGCCGCGGGCGGCGTTCGGCGCCGACGTGCAGACCACCGCTGTCGTGTTCGGCGTCCTGGCCGCGCTCGGGTGCGTGCTCCTGTCCTACCTCCTGGTGAACCGGATCGTCGCGGGCGCCGGCGCCGAACCACGCCCGGCGATCGGCATCGCCGCCGCGGTGCTCACCGCGAGCGCCGGCGGCCTCGCCGTCTACGGGCCGTCCGGCTCCGAGGTCCCGCTGTTCGTGCTGCTCCTGCTCGCCGTCTGCTACTCGCTCGCGGCGCGCCGCCCGGTGGTCGCCGGGGTGCTCGTCGCGTTCGCCGTGATGACCAGCCCGGAGGGACTGGTGGTCGCCGTGCTGGGCGGCCTCTGGCTGGCCGGCGCCGCGCTGCGGAAGAAGCACAGCTGGTGGGCGCCGGTGGGCTACGTCCTGGGCGCGCTGGTGTTCCTGATCCCGCGGCTGGCCTGGCGCGCGACGTTCTACCAGCACTTCCTCCCCGCGCCGCTGGCCGCGAAGCTCGGCGGGCCGTTCGGCTCGCAGGTGGCCGCGGGTTGGCCGTACCTGTCCGGATTCGCCCTGGCGCACCAGGGTTTCCTCCTGCTCGGGCTGGTCGCCGCGGTCGCGCTGCTGCTGCGTCGCACCCAACCCGCCAAAGCCCCGGTCGTCACCGAACCCGCGTTTCGGGGGTTCCGGGTGGCGGAGCCCCCGGCCCGGGGCGAAGCCCCGGTTGTCACAGCCGTCGAGGCCCGCGCTCTGATCTGGCTGCTGTTCGCGGTCGCCGCCACGGTCGCCGCCGCCGCGGTGCTGATCGGCGGCGACCCCGGGCCGTCGTGGCGGCTGCTGGCCCCGGTGCCGCCGCTGATCGCGGTGGCGGCCGTCAGCGCGTACGGCGTGCTCACCGTGGACGCCGACGCGAAGCCGTCACCGCGGCCGATGGCGTGGTCCGCCGCGACCCGGCTTGTCCCGGTGACCGCCTGCGGGCTGGCCGGCATCGCGGTGCTCGTCTCGGTGTTCAGCCCCGACATGCTCGACCGCGTGCGCGACTGGCGCGCGCACGGCACCGAGCTGACCGAGATCGGCGGCTGGCTCGGCCGGTACCTGCCGCCCGGGTCGGTCGTCAGCGCCGCCGCTCCCGGGGCCCTCGCGGCCCACGGCGGGCAGCTGCTCATCATCGACGTCCTCGGCCGCACCGACGACCACATCGCCCGCGAGGGGCGGCACGACGCCGGCGTCACGACCGACTACGACTACGTCGTCAACGGCCGCCGCCCGACCGTCGCCGTGCCCGCCGACAGCGGGTTCGCCGACCGCCAGCACTGCGCGATCGACCCGGTCTACGCGGGCAAGTACGAGGTCGCCACCTTCCGCCGCGTCGGCACGCCCTACTGGGTCTCGGTGTACCCGCGCGCGGAGCAGGCGAAGTCGGTGGTGACGAACCTCGACAAGGGCCCGGACTTCCGCTACGTACCCTGTCCTTCGTGAAGCTCGAGGTCCCGAAACGCCGGCTCGGCGCCGAAGCGAAGCTCGGGATCGGGGTCTTCGGGACGTCGTTCGCGCTGTTCGTGCTGCGGTTCCTGGTGCCGCGCCCGGTCGCGATGTCCAACAACGGGGACGGCGGCCGCGTGCTGTGCGGCGCCGGGATCACCTGGAAAGGCCTGCCGGAGGCCTTCGTCCACCTCGCCTACACGCCCGCGCCCGGCGCGCCGCCGTGCCGGCCGACCTACCTGCTCACGCAGAGCTGGCTCGCGGACCTGGCCGTCCGGATCGGCGGGCTGATCGGCCTGCCCGGGACGCTCAGCCTGGTCGTGCTGGGCCTGCTGAGCACCGTCATCGCCGCGGCGGCGATCGCCGCGATCGTGCTCGGCCTGCCGTGCTCCCGGCGCGCCCGGCTGGCCGTGGCCGCGGGGCTGCTGCTGGTCGTGGCCGACTCGGCGTTCTTCGGGTACTTCGCCGCGGTGCTCGGCGAAGGTGCGGCCTTCCTCGGCCTGCTGCTGGTCGTCGGCGGCCTGCTGCTGACCGCGCGTGAGGGCCGGTGGAGCTACGCCGGCATGGCGGTGACGCTCGCCGGAGGCGTCCTGGCGGTCAACGCCAAGGTCCAGACGCTGACGATCCTGCCGATCCTCGCGCTCGCCGTGTTCCTCATCCGGCCAGGCACGCTGCGCGGGCCGAAGCGGTGGGCGGCGGCGGTGCTGATCGTCGGCGCTCTCGGCGCCGTCACGCTGTCCGCGCAGCAGAGCGTCGAACCCGCCCGGGCGCCGGACGGCACGTACAGCGAGTTCCCCGGCGACGACTCGCGTGAGATCAACGTGTTCAACTCGGTCTTCCTGAACATCGTCGACGGGAAGCACGACACCCAGGCCGACCTGGCCGCGCTCGGGCTGCCGCCGTCGTTCGCGCAGTACGCGGGCAACGGCTGGTGGCACCCGCACCCGGCGACCATGGACCCGCTCTACGCGCGGTACCGCGGGCAGCTGACCCGCGAAAACGTCGTCGCGTACTTCGCGAGCCACCCCGGCCGGACCCTGGAGGTGCTGAACCGGGCCGCGACCGACCAGCTCACCGCACGCCCGGACTACCTCGGCAGCTTCGACCAGGACGCGGGCTTCGCACCGCACGCGCAGGAGTACCGGGTGCCGGTGGTGTCGTGGCTGACCGGCTTGCTCAGCCCGCTCGGCCTGTTCGCGGTGGTCCCGATCTGGCTGTTCGTGCTGGTCAGGGCCTGGACGCAGCGCCGCGGCGCACTGGGCGTGGTGCTGGCGTTCCTGTTCGCCGTCTCGCTGACGCAGTTCGGCGCCGCGGCCCTCGGCGACGGCATCGAGGGCATCAAGCACCAGTCCGTCGCGCTGTTCACGATCCTGCTGGCCCTGGTGCTGGCGGCACTGCCTCAGTCGCGGTCGAGCGAGCCCCGGTGGGGCAGGAACTCCTCGGTCGGCGGGCCGTCGTCGGCCACTGGGTCCCGCTTCGCCGGCGGTTTCGGCCAGAACGGCGGCACCTCGAGCAGCACGAAGACGAGCAGCCCGGCCAAGCCCACCAGGAAGATCGTCGACGACGACGCCAGCTTGTAGTTCACCGCGAAGTACAGGAAGAACACCACGCCGACCCAGATGCGCCGGGCGTCGCCGCGGTGCCGGTCGAGCACGACGGCGACCAGCCCGATGACCAGCGGCGCGAGCATCACGAAGACGCGCTGGGTGTCCGTGGCGACCATCCGCCCGGCCAGGCAGCACAAGCCCAGCCAGACGCTGGACACGAGCAGCAGGCTCCGGGTGCCGCTGCGCCGGTACTCGAGGTAGAGGCCGTAGGCGAAGATCAGCCAGAAGAAGCCGAACGTGCTGTACAGGGCCGCTTGGTCCACGCCCTTGTTCGACGAGAGGGCGAAGCGGATGTTGCTCAGCAGGCCGCTGTTGGCCTGCCCGGCCCCGAACCCGTAGTCGCCGCCGATCAGCGCCTGGGCCCACAGCCGGAACGCGAAGTACAGCCCGGCCGCGACCACGACGGCGACGAGCCCGCCGACGACCTGCTTGTCGCGCAGCGACCGCGACCGCGTCCACGCCGCCAGCGGGTACAGCGGCGCGAGCAGCAGCGTCGTCTCCTTGTTGATCGTGCCGACGACGATCACCAGCGCGAACCAGATCAGCCGCCGGTCGAACAGCAGCCACAGCGCGACGAGGTAGAGCAGGTTGTTCAGCGGGTCGACCAGGTACGGGTTGCTGAACGCGTACGGCGCGTACCAGAACGTGCAGGCCAGCGCGGTCGCGGCGAGCGCCGAGGTGTACAGCCGCAGGTCCAGGCGGATCCAGAGGAACTCGAAGAAGACGATCGCCGCGGCGAGTACCAGCGCGAACGTGAACGCCAGCCACACGGAGTCGAGGGAGACGCCGGTGAACCGGTTGACGGTGTGGACGAGCCACGGGCTGAGCATCCGCAGGGCGAACGGGTTGTCGACCTGCGCGCCGGTCTGCACCGACATCGCGTAGTACTCGGCGGCGTCGCCCCACGCCTTCTCGTGCGCGTTCGGCTGCACTGGCGCGTAGGAAATCAGGTTGAGGAGCGTCACCGTGGCCAGGCCCAGGTACACCGCGACCCGGTGGCCGGTTCGTCTGACGGGCGAGCCGGGTTCCTCGATCACTGGCAACACGCCCCGAAGCCTAGTGGGCGTGCGGCGGCGGTGAGCTTCGCCCGGTTTGTGGCCTTCACCGCTGAACAGCGGTCAAGAACCTACGGTCCCGTAACCTGGCGTGATGGCTGACCTCGTGTACCCGCCCGTGATCGCGGCGGCCCGGACGATGTTCCGGGTACTGGACAACCGCATCCGGGTCGACGGCGCGGAGCACATCCCGCGCCGCGGCGGTGCGGTCATCGCGTGCAACCACGTGAGCTACCTCGACTTCATCTTCTGCGGCCTCGGTGCGCGCCCGGCCAAGCGGCTGACGCGGTTCATGGCGAAGAAGGAGATCTTCGACAACAAGATCGCCGGCCCGCTGATGCGCGGGATGCACCACATCTCCGTCGACCGCTCCGCCGGCCTGGCCTCCTACCGCGAGGCGCTCGGAAAGCTGCAGGCCGGCGAGGTCGTCGGCGTCTTCCCCGAGGCCACCATCAGCCAGTCGTTCACCGTCAAGGAGATCAAGTCGGGCGCCGTCCGGATGGCCGCGGCGGCGAACGTCCCGGTCGTGCCGATGGCGCTGTGGGGCACGCAGCGGCTCTGGACGAAGGGCCGCCCGAAGGACCTGACCCGCCGGCACGTGCCGATCTCGATCCTCATCGGCGAGCCGATGCACCCGGCCAAGGGCGACGACTGGGACGTCGTGACGAAGGAGCTGCGCACGCGGATGAGTGCGCTGCTCGACCGGGCCCAGGCCGAGTACCCGGACCGGCCCGCCTCCGACGAGGAACGCTGGTGGCTGCCCGCCCACCTGGGCGGAACCGCCCCGACCCCGGCCGAAGCGGCCGAACTCGACCGGAGTTAGAACCAGCGCTCGAGGACCTGCGCGACGCCGTCTTCGCCGGCCGGGCCGGTGATCTCGTCGGCCACGGACTGCGCCCGCGGGTGCCCGTTTTCCATCGCGACGCCGTGGCCGGCCCAGCGCAGCATCTCGACGTCGTTGGGCATGTCGCCGAACGCGATCACCCGCTCGCGGTCGACGCCGAAACGCTCGGCGACGTCGGCGAGGCCGGTCGCCTTCGTGATCCCGTGCGCGGACAGCTCCACCAGGCCGCCCGACGACGAGTACGTGACGTCGACGTCGCGGTCGAAGAGCGCGTTGATCGCTTCGGACATCTCGTCGGACGACATCCCGCGGTGGCTGACCAGCAGCTTGATCGCCGGGTGCCCGAGCACCTCGGCGCGCGGCGCGGTGCGGCCCTCGCCGTCGCCCCACGGGTTGTGGTAGTTCGGCTCGATCACGAAGCTGCGCATTTCGTGGTCGGCGTCGGTGCCGACGCGTTCGGCGGCCAGCCGGCAGCCGGGCAGGGCCTTGTCGAGCGCGTGCGCGATGTCGTGCAGCAGTTCCGGCTTCAGCAGGCCGTGCACCGCGACGACCTCCTCGCGGCCGCAGTCGTACAGGACGGCGCCGTTCGCGCAGACCGCGTAGCCGGTCAGCTCGAGCGGCTTGGCCACGGGCGCGATCCAGCGCGGCGGCCGGCCGCTGGCCAGCACGAACGGGACGCCCGCGTCGATCGCCCGGCGGACGGTCGCGATGGTGCGGGCGCTGAGGGATTCGGAGGGGCCGAGCAGGGTGCCGTCGACATCGGACGCGATCAACTGAGGTCTCTCCACCTCGCCATTGTCCCTGACCCGTTCGGGTGGCCTCGTCCCCGTCCGAGCGATCGTCGGTGGTTACCGATAGCGTCCCGGAGCGTGCGAGTAGGCATCGTGATTCTTCCGGAAGATCGTTGGTGGGCCGCCGAGCCGAAGTGGCGCGCCGCCGAGGAGTACGGCTTCGACCACGCGTGGACGTACGACCACCTCGGCTGGCGGAACCTCGTCGACGGCCCGTGGTTCTCCGCGGTCCCGACCCTGACGGCGGCCGCGATGGTGACGTCGCGCATCCGGCTGGGCACGTTCGTGGCCTCTCCGGTCGCGCGGCACCCGGTGCCGTTCATGCGGGAGCTGACCACGCTCGACGACATCTCGGACGGCCGATTCGTCCTCGGCGTCGGCGCGGGTGTCGACCACCAGCACTACGACGGTGCGGTACTCGGCGCTCCCGAGCTGACGGCGAAGCAGCGCGCGGACCGGTTCACCGAGTTCGTCGAGGCGCTCGACGGGCTGCTCATGACGGACAAGTTCGACTTCGACGGCGAGTACTACCGGGCCATCGAGGCCCGCAACCTGCCGGGCACGGTCCAGCGCCCGCGGCTGCCGTTCGTGGTCGCGGCGAACGGCCCCCGCACGATGACCCTGGCGGCGCGCTTCGGCGCGGGCTGGGTCACGACGGGCAAGGGCGGCGCGACCGAGGACGAGTGGTGGGGTGGCATCAAGCAGCTCACCGAGGTCTTCGACCAGCGCCTGGACGCGGTGGGCCGCGAGCGGGCGGGCATCCAGCGGCACCTGAGCCTGGACGCGTCGCCGGTCTTCTCGCTGAGCAGCGTCGAGGCCTTCCGCGACGCGGCCGGCCGCGCCGGGGAGCTGGGCTTCACCGACGTCATCGCGCACTGGCCGCGGTCGTCATCGCCGTACGAAGGCCGCGAAGCCGTCCTGGAGCAGGTGGCGAGCGACGTGCTGCCGGAGCTGCACGCTAGTCCGAACGGGTGACATCGGGGTCACCAGGAAACCGATTGCCGTCCCTCAGGCGTCCTTCACAGCAGACGTCAGAGATCACCCCGGGGGTGGTTGGGGGACGGAGGCCCTCGTGGCCGCGGCACGGGGCGCCGCGGCCACGAGGGTTTTGTCTTCTCCGGGCTACTTCACGATCCGGTAGATCACGGCGCCCGGGTTCCGGTAGACCTCTTGCACGAAGTCGTGCCCGTCGAGGTGCCGCAGGCCGGGCGCGATCGGCGTGTCGCGGCGGATCGTCCCGCTGCCGACCAGCACGTAGTGGATGTTCAGCCGCTGTGTCGCGGCGCGGACCTGCGGGTCGCTGTCGTAGTCGCCGAAGTGCAGGGCCAGGTAGAGCGCGTCGGGAGGAGCCACGCCCGCGTCGTAGTGGCCGGCCACCGGGTGCACGCCGGTGAGCGCGTACATCCACGCCGTGCCGTCCATGCGGTCGTTGAGCACCTTCTGGTCGGCCGGGATCCCCAGCGTGCCGAGGTGGTCCATGGCGTCGATCTCGTCCTGGCTCACCGGCGGGACCGTCTCGCCGGGCAGGCCGTTGTAGTACAGCAGCGAGACCGTCTTGGCGTTGGCCGCGCGGTAGAACCCGCCGGTCAGCACGCCCATCGCCACGACCAGCAGCACCGCCGTCGCCAGCCCGACCCGGCCGGTCAGCCACGGCCGCGCCCGCACCCAGGCGCGTCCGCTCGCGACCTTCGCCAGCCACTGCTGGGCCTCGCTCATGCCGTGCGCGGCGAGCAGGCACATCGGGATCGCCGCCAGCGCCATCAGCCGGAACCGGTCGTTCCACCACGGCCGCGACAGGCTGATCACCCAGTCTTCGCCGCCGAAGCAGGCGACCACGACGAACAGCGCGGACAGTCCGATCGCCGAGAGCACCACCCAGCGCATCCGCCGCAGCCGCGCCAGCGTGAACACGCCCAGGGCCAGGAACACCGTCAGCCAGATCTGCGGCACCGGCAGCACCTGCTTGAACGTCGCCAGCATCGCCAGTGCCTTCCACACCGGCATGTGCGAGCCCCAGGGGTGGTACGGGTACGACCCGGCCGTGAAGGTGAGCGCCCCGAGGATCATCGGCGCGGCCAGTACCCCCGCGGCCACCATGACCGGCACCATCCGCAGGACGTCGCCGCCGACGACCCGCCAGGCCGCTTTTCCGGGTGCGACGCCGTCGAGGGACTTGGCCCGCAGCGCCCGGTACCAGCGCTGCACGACCAGGGGGAACGCGAACAGGAGCGCCCCGAACAGCGCGCTCGAGTGCGCGGCGAGCAGGCCGGTGGCGCTCAGCGCCAGCACCGCGCCCGTGTCGACGCCCGGCCGCACGACGAACCGCTGCAGCGCGACCACCGCCAGCGGCGTCAGCACGATGCCGAGCGCGAACGGCAGCAGCCCGCTGGAGACCGACTCGTACGCCCCGGTCGTCGCGCCGCCCGCGACCAGCGCCACGCTGCCGGCGAACACCGCGCGGCCGCCGAGCTGGCGCACCAGCGCGACCATGGCCAGCGCGAACAGCCCGGCGATCGGCATCGTGACGGCGTTGAGCGTGACCGGGACCGACGTTCCCGACAGCTGGTAGACCAGGGCGCCGACCAGGTGGTAGGCGTTCGGGTAGAAGGAGCCGTCCGGGTACCAGTTGATCGTGCCCATGCCGGTCAGCGAGCCGTCGCCGGTCTCGGCGATGTAGCGGATGCCGTTCGCGTGGAAGACGGTGTCCCAACGCTGGAACACCGCGGTCGTCCCGCCGCGGCCGGTGATCACCACAGCGATCGACACGGCCGTGGCGACCGCCACGCAGGCACCGACGGCCAGGTGCGCCCGGTGGGTCCACGGCTGCGGCGGCTCCTCGGCACCCGGCGTCATCCAGCCTCGCGCGATCGAAAACCGGCGAAGGCCGTAGAGCACGGCGGCGAGCAGCAGGGTGCAGGCGGCGACGCTCGGCGGGCCGTACGGCACGTGCGCGATCGCCAGCCACGGGCCGGCCAGGCCGGTGATGGCGTAGCTGAGCAGCGGCGCGAGGCCGGCCAGCGTCCAGCCGCGGACCCCGGCGGCCCATCCGACGACGCCGCCAGGCACCGCCAGCACGGCCAGATAGGTGGCCACGGCGGTGAAGTAGCTCCAGAAGTCCTCGGGTGCAGGCACTGCTTTCCAGGTGTGTCGTAGGCCGAAATGTGATAGTCGGGTGCGAGCCGGGTCAGCGACCCCCGTACCCTCGACGCCCGTGAGCGCGCACACGAACCCCGCACAGGTTACTGAAGCCGATTTCGCAGGTTACGACCTCGTCATCGTCGGGTCCGGTTTCTTCGGCCTGACGATCGCCGAGCGAGCCGCGGCCGAGCTCGGCAAGAAGGTCCTCATCCTCGAACGGCGTAGCCACATCGGCGGCAACGCGTACTCGGAGGCCGAGCCCGAGACCGGGATCGAGGTGCACAAGTACGGCGCGCACCTGTTCCACACGTCGAACAAGCGCGTCTGGGAGTACGTGAACCGCTTCACCGAGTTCACGAACTACCAGCACCGGGTGTTCGCGCGGGTCAAGGACCAGGTCTACTCGTTCCCGATGAACCTGGGCCTGATCAACCAGTTCTTCGGCAAGTCCCACACGCCGGACGAGGCCCGTGAGCTGATCGCCAAGCAGTCGTCGGAGTTCGAGACCAGCGCCGCGCAGAACCTCGAGGAGAAGGCGATCTCGCTGATCGGCCGTCCCCTCTACGAGGCGTTCATCAAGGGCTACACCGCGAAGCAGTGGGAGAACGACCCCAAGAACCTGGGCGAGAACATCATCACGCGCCTGCCGGTCCGCTACAACTTCGACAACCGGTACTTCAACGACACCTACGAGGGCCTGCCCGTCAACGGGTACACCGCGTGGCTCGAGAAGATGGCCGAGCACGAGAACATCGAGATCCGGCTGAACGTCGACTACTTCGACGTCCGCGAGCACATCCCGGCGGGCACCCCGACCGTCTACACCGGGCCGCTGGACCGCTACTTCGGCTACTCGGCGGGCCGGTTCACCTGGCGCACCGTCGACTTCGAGTCCGAGGTCGCCGAGACCGGTGACTTCCAGGGCACCTCGGTCGTCAACTACAACGACCAGGAAGTCCCCTACACCCGCATCATCGAGTTCCGGCACTTCCACCCGGAGCGGGACTACCCCAAGGACAAGACGGTCATCTTCCGGGAGTACTCGCGCTTCGCGAAGGAAGAAGACGAGCCGTACTACCCGATCAACACGCCGGAGAACCGCGAGAAGCTCGAGGCCTACCGCGAGCTGGCCAAGACCGAGGCGCGCGAGCGGAACGTCCTGTTCGGCGGCCGGCTCGGCACGTACAAGTACCTCGACATGCACATGGCCATCGGGTCGGCGCTGTCGGCGTTCGACAACAAGATCGCCCCGCACCTGACCGACGGCGCGCCGCTCGACGGGTCCCTCGATGCTTGAGAAGGGCGCCCCGACGGGCGAGGTCGCGGTCCTCTCGAAGGCCCAGGGCTTTCTGAAGAGTGAAGCTTCGGTGAAAGCCGCGCGCGGCATGTCGCACTTCGGCGAGCACGCGCTCGGCTGGTTCGGCCTGGGACTCCTGGGTGCGATGGTCGACAAGAAGCGGCGCAAGGACTGGCTGGTCGCCTCGGCCGGCGTCGTCGGTGCGCACGCCGCCTCGATCGCGGTGAAACGCGTGGTCAGGCGGCCCCGGCCGGACCACCCGAGCGTGGAGGTCCTGGTCGGCACGCCGAGCAAGCTGAGCTTCCCGTCGTCGCACGCGACGTCCACGACGGCGGCGGCGGTGCTCTACTCCGGATTGACCGGGCGTAACCTGGTGCCCGCCCTGGTACCGCCGATGCTCGCCTCGCGGCTCGTACTCGGCGTTCACTATCCGACAGACGTTCTGGCCGGTGCAGCTCTCGGGGGGCTCGTCGGTGGTCTGATACGACGGAAGCTGAAGAAGAATCCATGAGCGAAACGACCGAGCAGCGCAACAGCGACGAAGCGGCCGTGACTCCTGAGGCACCGGAGACCCCGGTGACGGCGGAGACGGCTGAGGTGTCTTCGGTGACCGCCACCCGTGGGCCGTTCGGCCTGGCCGGCGGCGTCATCAAGACGGCGCGGCCCCGGCAGTGGGTGAAGAACGTCCTGGTCTTCGCGGCCCCGTTCTTCGCGTTCTCGAAGTCGACCGACCGCACGGGCCTCCTGCTCGACGCGATCGTCGCCTTCGTGGCGTTTTCGCTCGTGGCGAGCTCGGTCTACCTCATCAACGACGCCATCGACGTCGAGGCCGACCGCGCCCACCCGACCAAGCGGAACCGGCCGATCGCGGCCGGCATCGTGCCGGTCCCCGTCGCGTACGGGGCCGCGGTCGTGTTCTTCCTGGCCGGTCTCGGCGTGTCGTTCTTCGCCAGCTGGCAGCTGGCGATCGTGCTGGGGGTCTACGAGGCCGTCCAGCTCGGCTACTGCTTTGGCCTCAAGCACCAGCCGGTGGTCGACCTGGCCATCGTCGGCTCGGGCTTCCTGATGCGCTCGATCGCCGGCGGTGTCGCGGGCGGGATCGCGCTTTCGCAGTGGTTCCTGCTGGTCACGGCGTTCGGTTCGCTGTTCATGGTCGCCGGCAAGCGCTACGCGGAGATCATGCTGTTCGAGCGCACCGGCGCGAAGATCCGCTCGTCGCTGAAGAAGTACTCGGCCAGCTACCTGCGGTTCGTCTGGGCGACTTCGGCGGCGATCCTGATCATGTCGTACTGCCTGTGGGCGTTCGAGATCCGCCAGACCGAGCACAACTCGGTGTGGGCGCTCATCTCGATGGTCCCGTTCGTGGTGGCGGTGCTGCGCTACGCGGTCGACGTAGACGGCGGCATCGCGGGCGAGCCCGAGGAGATCGCGCTCAAGGACCGCATCCTGCAGGTCCTCGGCGCGACCTGGGTGATCACGCTGTTCCTGGCCTTCTACCTGTGACTCATGGCGGATCGACAGGTTCGTTTCAGCTGACGCACAGCTGACCGGCGCAGGCTGAGGTGGTGGGGGCGGGCACTGCGCCCGTCCCCGTGACCACGGGAGCCCACGATGAACGACCAGCCGCGCGAGGAGAAGGCCCCGGAGGGGACCGACCACCCGACCGCCGAGCAGCCCACGGCGCAGGCCGACCAGCCCACCACGCAACTGCCGGCCACGCCCGCGGCCGAGCAGCCGACTGCTCAGGCCCCGACTGCTCAGCCCGCGGCCGAGCAGCCGGCCACCCAGCAGCCCGGCGCGGCCGAGCAGACCGCCGTGCACGGCCGGCAGCCGCCCGCCGCGCAGGGACCCGCCGGAACCACCGCCCTGCCGAACGCCGCGCAGGAGCAGGCGCCGCCGGCCGCCGCGAGTGCGGCTCAGGCTCCGCCGACTCCGCAGCTCTCCCAGCCCGGCCCCGGCCAGGCCTACGGCGCCTGGGGCCCGCCTCAGGCCGCCCCACGGCAGCCCGGCGGCTTCCGGCGGTTCGTCGGCCACCGCGCGACCCAGCTCGTCGGTGTCGGCGTCCTCGGTCTGCTGATCGGCGGGGGCATCGTCGGCGGGATCGCCGCCGCGACCAGCCACGGTCCCCGCGGCGACCATCCGGGCATCCACCGCCAGTACAACGGTCACAACCAGGGCCCCGACGGCCGCGGCTTCCCCGGCCGCGGCGGCGGCAACTCCGGCAACTCGAGCAATTCCGGCTCCGGCAATGGCATCTAGAAGCCGAACTTTCCCGTGAAAGGTCCGCCCTGGGCCCGCACTTTCACGGGAAAGTGCGCTGTGGTCTGAGCCACCCGTACCTCGCTCAGATCACAGAAGCATCACGGGCGAGGTACCGTGTCCGGGATGCGAAGCGCCTCCGCAGAACTCCCCAAGGCCGTCACCGCCCTGTCGGCGGCTGTGCCCGTTGCCCGCTCGTGGGCGTTGCCGGCGGGGGCCGCGGCGGCTTCCGCGCTGGTGTTCGCCCTGGTCAGCAACCATCTCATCGATGACACCTACATCACGCTGTCCTACGCGAAGAACCTCGCTTTCCACGGCCACTGGGGCCTGATCGAGCAGGGGACGGCGAACACCGCGACGTCCCCGCTGAACGTCCTGGCCCTGGCCGCCGTCACGTTCTTCGTCCGCGACGCCGTGCTGGCCGCCGGGATCGTGTTCGTCGCCGCGCAGGTGCTGCTCGTCGCCGGCCTGCACCGGCTGGGCGAGCGCACCGGGCTGCCGCCGGCGTTCGCGCCGGTGACGTTCGCGTTGCTGCTGGTCAACCCGCTGCTGCTGTCGTCGGTCGGGCTGGAGGTCGCGCTCGGTGCCACCGGCGTCGTCTGGACGCTGGTCTACGCGGGGGAGCGGAAGGCGGGCCGGCTCGGCGTCGTGATCGGGCTGCTCGCGCTCGTCCGGATCGACCTGCTGCTCATCGCGGCGGTCCTGTTCGCGGCCCGCCGCGAGTTCTGGACCGGCATCTGGCGCACGGCGTTCGCCGCCCTCGCGGTGACGCTGCCGTGGTTCGGGTTCAGCTGGATCGTGCTCGGCTCGGCCGTGCCGGACACGCTCGTCATCAAGATCAGCCAGCAGTCGTGGGGCCCGTTCAGCTTCACCAACGGCCCGCTCCTGTACTGGCGCAACTTCCCGGCCGAGGCCGCGCTGTCGTTCTTCCCGCTGCCCCTCGCCGGCCTGGTGGGCGTGCTGTGGATCGTCCAGTACCGCCGCGGCTCGGACGTCGCCCGCCGGTTGACGCCGTTCGCGGCGCTGGCCGTCGCGGGCGCTCTGCACTACGTGGCTTACAGCCGGCTCGGCGTGCCGCCGTACCACTGGTACTACGCGCCGAGCATCATCGGCGCGACGATCTTCCTGGCGGCGTGCGCGTGCGCGGTGCCGGAACGCGTCCGCCGCGGAACGTGGACGCTGACCGGCGGCGTCCTCGTGGCGAGCGTCGTGGTCTACGCGCTGCCGGGCCTTCCTCGGCAGTTCGCGCCGATCACGAGCAACCACGCGTCGACGACGGAGTACCGCGAGATCGGCCAGGAACTGGCCTCGATCGCGCACGGCCGCAAGGTCGAGACGGCGGGCGAAGTCGGCGCGCTGGCGTACGCGTGCGACTGCGAGCTGGTGGACGAGTTCTCCGACCGCGGCGCGGTCGACCCGGCGATCACGGAGACGAAGCGCCGCAGCGGCGACCTCGGCCGTGCGCTGCTGGAGGCCAACTTCCACAACTTCGACCACAGCGTCGTCCCGATCAGCCCCGACCTGGTCCTGGCGACGACCCGCCGGACCCCGCCCCCGACAGCACTGGCGACCTGGCGCATCGACTCCCCGTGGATGGGCGCCCAGAACCTGTACCTGATGCCCGCTCACGCGGCCGGCAGCTGATCACCGCCGCGGAACATCCGGTTCATCGTCCCCTCCCGGGCCAGCAGCACCTGCGTGATCACCTGAAGCACCACGAAGCTGCCGATCGACAACGCCGTGTCGAGTCCCGGCACGACGTCCACCGGCAGCGTGTAGGCCATCGCGATGCTCCCCGCGCTGTGCACCAGCCCGCCGACGCCCCACACGACCGTCAGGACCCACCACACCCGCCGGAACGACGGCGTGTCCGCCCAGCGGGCCTCCAGCGTCGACGCCCGGCCCGGCAGCAGGGCCAGCGTCGCCTGGTACGTCGTCGGGCGGCGGCCGAGACGCAGGCTCGCCAGCATCCACACCCCGATCAGCACGCTGAACCACGCGCCGCGGACCAGCTGCAGCCGCGCGTCGCCGGTCAGCAGGGACGTCGCGAACCCCATCGCGACGATGGCCAGCACGAACACGCCCATGCCGTCGACCCGCCGGTGCCGCACCGCCAGGTACAGCACCCGCAGCGCCGGCGGCAGGCCACTCAGCGTCAGCGCCCAGATCGGCGCCACGTCGAACGCGCGCAGCAGGTAGTAGCCGCCGACCGGGGCGGCGATGTCGCAGAGCAGCGTGCCGAGCATGCCCCGAGCATGGGCGACCGGCGCCGCCGGGAACATCGTCGACCTGGCTCTTACGCATCAACCGTCCGGTGGATGCCCATCCGCTGCCGCGTGAGCTTCACGCCGACCACCACGGCTCCGACGGTCAGCGCGGTGTCGAGGATCGGGACGATGTCCACCGGCAGCGTGAACGCCATCACGACGACGGCGCAGGCCAGCAGGACACAGCCGGCGCCCCACCAGAGCGTCGCCGAACGCCACCGCTGCCGGAAGGGCGCGGAAACGCCCCACAGCCGTTCGAGGTCGCCTGCGCGGGCGGGCTGGAGGGTGCACACCGCCCGGAACAGGAGCGGCCGCCGCCCGGCGAGCAGGCTCACCAGCATCACCACGCCGAGCGGGAGCGTGATCCAGGCGCTGCGGACGAGCAAGAGCCGGGCGTCGCCGGAGAACACCGCCACCGCGCTGTTGACCAGCAGCACGGCCAGCACGAACGCGCTGACCGGGTCGATCCGCCGGTGCCGCGCCAGGACGTACCCGGTCCGCAGCAGCGGCAGCACGGCCCCGGCCAGCAGCGCCCACAACGCGTCGACGTCGAAGGAGCGCAGGACGTAGTACAGGGCCATCGGGAGCGCGACGTCGCGGAGGAGCATCATGAGCCCGCCGCGGTCGCCGGTAGTGGTCGTCATGGTGACAGTCTGTGGCGACTGCCGGGCGGCCACATCGGCGTCCGGACCGGTCCCGGATGGAACTGCGCGTCAACCCCGGGGTTGAGACCTCAGATCGGGAGCTTGCGGAAGATCGGCCGCGGGACGTGCCGCAGCGCCGACATCACCAGCCGGAACGGCGCGGGCGCCCACACCAGGTCCTTGCCCGAGCGCGCGGCCGAGACGGCGATCTCGGCGACCTGCTCGGCCGTCTGCGCCAGGGGAGCGTCCTTGAGGCCCTCGGTCATCTTCGTCTTGACGTGACCCGGGCGGACGACGGTCACCTTCACGCCGTGCGGCGCGAGGGCCTCGCCGAGACCCAGGTAGAAGCCGTCGAAACCGGCCTTGGTCGAGCCGTAGACGAAGTTGGACCGCCGGACGCGCTCGCCGGCCACCGACGACAGCGCGATCACCGTGCCGTGGCCCTGGACCTTCAGCTTCTCCGACAGCGCGACGCCGACCGACACCGCGGCGGTGTAGTTCACGGTCGCCAGCTCGACGGCCTTCGCGTGGTCCTGCCAGACCTCTTCGGGGTCGCCGAGCAAGCCGAACGCGACGACCGCCACGTCGATGTCGCCGCCCTCGAACGCCTTGGCCAGCACCGCCGGGTGCGACGCCGTGTCCTTGGCGTCGAAGTCCACAGTGGACACCTCGGCGCCCTTGTCCTTCAGGCGCTGCGCGGCCGCGTCGAGCCGCGGCGAGGGACGGGCCGCGAGCACGACCCGCAGCGGCTTCTCGGCCAGGTACTTCTCGGCGATCGCCAGGGCGATGTCGGACGTGCCGCCGAGCAGCAGCAGGGACTGGGGGTTGCCAACAGCGTCGATCACAGCTCGAGCCTCCGGCTCATGTCAGAGGCGAAAACGCCTTCGGGGTCAACGGCGGCGCGCACCTTGCGCCACTCTTCGAGCCGCGGGTACATCTTCGCGAACGTCTCGGGCGAGGTGCGCGAGTCCTTCGCGGTGTACAGCCGCCCGCCCGCGGCCAGCACGTCTTCGTCCAGCTCCTGGCAGAAGCGGCTCAGGCCGTCCTTGATCGGGAAGTCCACGCTGAGCATCCAGCCGGGCGAGGGCCACGACATCGGTGCCGGGTTCGCGTCGCCCATCCGCTTGAGCACGTTCAGGAACGAGTAGTTGCCGGACGTGGAGATCTTGCGGCAGATGGCCTTGAGCTGGTCTTCGGCGCCGAACGGCACCGAGAACTGGTACTGCAGGAAACCCTTCGAGCCGTACGCCCGGTTCCACTCGCTGATCATGTCGAGCGGGTGGTAGAACTGCGTCAGGTTCTGGATCTTGCCGCGCGCGCCCTTCTTGGGCACGGTCTTCTGCCACAGCTCGTTGATCAACCCGAAGGTGAGCTTGTTGCCCAGGCCGTTCGGGAAGACGTCCGGCAGGGTCAGCAGCTGCGGCGCGTCGAACTTCAGCGGCTGGCTGCGCAGCTTCGGCGGCAGCTGGTCCACCGTCGCCAGCGAGCCCCGCGAGAACGTGGCGCGGCCAAGCCGGCCGTCGGACGAGATCAGGTCCGGCACCGACATCGAGTAGTCGTACCCGAGGTCCGAGCCGTCGGTGAACAGCCCGAGCGTCTCGTCGAGGTTCGCCGTGCGGTCGGCGTCCACGGAGAAGTAGGCGGTTTCGGTCTTCTTCATCCGGATCGTGGCCCGGGTGATGATGCCGGTCAGGCCGATGCCGGCGACGGTCGCCCAGAACAGCTCGGCGTCCGGGCCCTCCGGCGTCAGCGTGCGGACGTTGCCGTCTGCGGTGATGAGGTCCATCGACACGACGTGGTTGCCGAAGCTGCCCGCGCTGTGGTGGTTCTTGCCGTGGATGTCGTTGGCGATCGCGCCACCGATGGTCACCTGGCGCGTGCCGGGCAGGACCGGGACCCACAGGCCGTACGGCAGCGCCTCCCGCATCAGCTGGTCGAGGCTCACGCCGGCGTCGAGAACGACGAGCGCGCTGTCCGGGTCGATCGAGTGGATCCGGTTCAGTGCGGTCATGTCGACGACGAGGCCGCCTGCGTTCTGCGCCGGGTCGCCGTAGGAGCGGCCGAGCCCGCGGGCGATGACGCCGCGCTCGCCGGCCTGCGTGACGGCGCGTGCGATGACTTCGACGTCCGCGGTGCTCAGCACGTCGGCGGTGGTCGGTGCCGTCCGCGCCCAGCCCGTGAGCGTGCGACGCTGTGTGTCGGGTGCTTGGGTCACCCGACCAGGGTAGCCACGCCGAACGACGCCCGGAACGTGACCCTGAAGTGCTCGCTTCTACACTTTGCGCATCAAGGCACAAGCGCCCGCGCGGGTGACCATGACTCAGGCAACGAGGTAAAGCAGTGGTGGCGACCGATCCGCAAGCCGACGTAGCAGCTGCGCAGCCGTCCATCGGACTGCTGGGGCAGCTCATTCGCTTCGCCCTGATCGGCGGCTTCTGCGCCCTGGTCGACCTGGGCACGTACACGCTGCTCACCCAGGTGGCCGGGATGGCCACTTCACCGTGGGTCGACGTCGCTCGCGCTATCAGTTTCATCGTGGGCACCACCACGGCGTTCTTCCTGAACCGCAAGTTCACCTTCTCCGGCGGACGGCGCGACGGGAAGGCGCAGGTCGGCTCGTTCGTCCTGCTCTACACCGTGACGTTCTTCGTCGCGGTCGGGGTGAACCAGCTGATGCTGCAGGTGCTGCCGGAGTCCGCGTGGCAGCACACCCTGTGCTGGGCCGTGTCGCAGGCGACTGCCACGGTGATCAATTTCGTGATGCTCAAGTGGGTCGTCTTCCGCGAGCCGTCGACTGAGGAGAACTGAGGAACCTGATGCCCGGTAAAACAGCCACCCCGGCGCCGACCACCACAGCCGGCGCGGCCGCCGAGACGCGGTTCACCGAGCACACTCCGCAGGGCCGCCTGACGGCGCAGCGCGGGCTCTACGCCGGCCCCGCGCCGATCGTGAGCAAGGACCTCTACGCCGAGCTCGAGTGGGGCTCGGCCGTGCGGGAACGTGCGGTGATCACCCTGGAGCCCGCCTCCAAGGTGTCGGGCAACACGTACTTCGGCCGCTTCCCGGCCTCCTACTGGCAGCGCTGGTCCACCGTCACCGAGGTGTCGGTCGAGGCCGTCGTGACCGGCACCGGCCTGCTGTCGATGGGCGCCTCCGACGTCGAAGGCGAACCCCGCGTGGTCGAGGCCGAGCAGGTCGCGAACGCCAAGCAGGCGAAGGTCACGCTGACGTCGAAGCTGGACAAGTTCTACGACGGCGGCGCCCTCTGGCTCGACCTGGAAACCGAGGGTGGGCAGACGCTGCGGGTGGAGCAGGTCCGCTGGACGGTCGAAGCGCCGGAGAAGATCCGCCCGACCGCGGTCACCATCTGCACGATGAACCGCGCCGACGACTGCCTCAAAAACCTCCAAGCCCTGGCCGCGGACGTGTCGTCGCTGGAAACCCTGGACGCGATCTACGTCGCCGACCAGGGCACCGACCTCGTCGAGTCCCGTGACGGGTTCGAGCAGGTCGCCAAGGACCTCGGCGACAAGCTGCACTACATCAAGCAGCCCAACCTCGGCGGTGCCGGCGGGTTCACCCGCGGGCTGTACGAGGTGGCCGGGCACACCACCACCGAACACGCCAACGTGCTGTTCATGGACGACGACGTGCTGCTGGAGCCAGACCTGGTGATCCGGATGACGGCGTTCTCCAACCGCGCCGCCAACCCGATCATCGTCGGCGGCCAGATGCTGAACCTGTTCCACCCCAACCAGCTGCACGTCGGCGCCGAATACGCCCGCCTCAACACCCTCGAACCCGGTCAGCCGGTCGAGCACTCCCTCACCACCGCCGACCTGCTCGGCGTGGACGAGGAGACGTTGAAGCCGAACCGGCAGGAGCGGCGCCTCGATGCCGGGTACAACGGCTGGTGGTCGTGCCTGATCCCGTATGAGGTGGTGCAGGCCACCGGCTACCCGATGCCGTTCTTCTTCCAGTGGGACGACGCGGAGTACTCCTACCGCGCCCGCGCGCACGGCTTCCCGACGGTGACGTTGCCGGGTGCGGGGGTGTGGCACGCGGACTTCCACATGAAGGACTGGGACGAGTGGCACCGGTACTTCAACCTGCGCAACTCGATCATCACCGCGGCGCTGCACTCGCCGTTCAACCTCAACCTGCTCTCCCGGGTCCTGCTGGCCCAGCTGGTGCGCTACCTGCTCGGCATGCAGTACGGGCTGTCGGCCACGCTGATCAAGGCCGTCGAGGACTTCCTCGAAGGCCCGGAGATCCTGCGTGACGGTGGGGTGGAGGCGATGCAGGAGATCCGCCGGATCCGGGACCAGTACCCGGAGACCAAGCGCCACAAGGCCACCGACGTCCCGGGTATCGCGTCCAACGACATCGGCATCATCAACAGCGCGCCGCGGCCCAGCATGCAGCGCCTGGTGCTGATCAAGCGCGTCCTCGACCGCGTCCTCGGCCGCAGCCGCTTCGGCCTCGGCGCGGTGCCGATCGACGAGGCGAACTGGTGGCACATCGCCCTGTTCGACACCGCGGTGGTCACCGACGCGAACCAGGAAGGCGTCCGCGTCCGCTCGTACGACAAGGTCAAGATGTTCGACCTGGCCAAGCGCGGCGCGAAGGTGGTCCAGCGGCTGCGCAAGGAAGGCGCGGCGGTGCAGGAGCAGTACAAGCGCGCCATGCCGGAGCTCACGTCGCGTGAGAACTGGCAGCGCCTCTACAAGCTCTGAGTCCAGGCTCCGCGAAGGCCGTCTCACGCTCGTCGTGAGGCGGCCTTCGTGCGTCAGCCGTGCATGCCGAACACCGTGCTCTTCCGGGTGAGGTCGTCGACGTACGCGGCGGCCACGTGGGCGAAGTTGATCGCGACCTCCGAGTGGTCCTTGGTGGTCACCGTCTCGACCGCGCCGGTCCGCACGAGCTGGGCGAGCCTGCCCGCCAGCTCGGCGGATCCTTCGGTCTTCAGTGCGAACAGCAGCGGTTCCCCGCCGGTGGCGAGGTGCAGGACGAGTGCGGGTTTCGGGTCGGCCATGCGTCCATCGGACCAGCGGCGATCTTGCCGCGGCAAGCGGGTTCGCTGAGGGCGGAGCCGTGGTCTACCGTGGGGCCGACGAAACGGGGGATGGAAGCGATGCCGCACTCGTTCTCGCTGTCACTGGCAGCGGTGGACATCCTGCTGGAGCACCTGGGATTCGGCCGCGCGCCGACGCCGTTCGAGGTCCCGCACGTGGGCACGACCGTCGAGCAGCGCGCGATGATCCGGGACGCCGTCGTCCGCGACCTGACCGGCCGCGGGCTGTGGAGCCGCGGCCGGCTCGACGCGGACGCCGAGCTGGCGCTGGCCACGTTCGTCCGCGGCAGCGTGGTGATCAACGCGGCCGCCGAGCTGGGCGACCGCCACCTCTTCGCGCGGGTGGCGTCCGACGGCCAGTTCGCGGTGCTCGCCCGCCAGGACGAAAACCTGATCGTCTTCGAGGAGGTCCGCCCGACGGGCATCGTCCCGGCGATCGTCGACCTCCTCCCGCTGACCCCGGCGGCGCCCGGCCAGTCGGTCACCATCTCGCGCCCGGCCGCCCAGCCACGCCACCAGCGCCGCGACGACGCGTACGACCCGTTCGCGGGAGTGAGCGGCCCGCGTTCCCCGAGCAGCGGCGGCGGCCCGCAGCTCCGGATGATCGAGCGGGTGTTCCAGGAGCCGAAGAAGCGCGTGGGCCAGTTCACGGCCCAGACCCGCGGCGGCACGTTCCCGCCCCTGGCCTGGTTCGACACGGAGTCCGGCCGCTGGCTGATGTCCTCCCGCGCGGCCGCGGACGGCCAGCGCTGGATCACCTACGCCCCGGCCGACAACGCCCGCCTGGCCCAGCAGCTGTACGCCCAGCTCGAAGGCCAGTTCTGACGGTCGGGAACCCGCCGTGGGCTTGCGACGTCCAAAAGTGAAGATCGGTGAACAGCCGTTGCGCAGGGTGCCCGGCTAGTAGACTCCCGGGTGCACACGCACGGGCGAAGCGATTCGGGGTGGAACAGCGATGTTGATAGCTGACGGCGGCGGCGGCTCGATGTCGGACATCGTCAACCCGCTTTCTTCCGCCGGTATGAGCGCGGCGGTCAAGAGCGTCACGGCGGAGACGCAGAAGCTGGTCGACGCGGCCAAGGGTGGCGGTTTCAAGATCACCCCCGAAGGTGTGAAGCCGCTGCGGGACGCGCTGACCGAGCTGGTCAACGACCTCGCGAACCTCAGCTTCGACACGATGGCGCTTGACCAGGCCCCGAAGCTCGGCAACCACCCTTACGGGCACACCGTCGCTTCGCACGACCAGAAGAGCGCCTCGGAGGCCGACGGCTCGGCCACTCAGGTCCTGGCAAAGCTCAGGCAGGTCGCCCAGCAGGCCGACGAAGCACTCGCCAGGGCCGCGGGCTTGTACAAGGGCACCGAGAACGACGCTTTCGCCGCGCTCCAGACCAAGCAGGCCTGAGGTAATGACCAAACTTCTCCTCCGAGTCGTACTGCCGCTCCTCGCCGGCGGGGCCCTCCTGGCCGGGTGCACCAGCACCCAGGGCGGCACGGCGTCTCCCGCCCAGCCGCCCTCGGCCAGTGAATCCGGGGCCCCGGAGACCTCTTCGTCGTCCTCGGCCGGCGGTGGGACCCAGTCGATCACCGATGCCTGCTCGCTCATCGAGACGAGCGACCTCAGCAGCTACGGCGAGTTCAACCCACCGCAGAGCCAGACGATCAGTGGCGCGCGCAGCTGCAAGTACCAGAAGAAGATCGCCTCCGCGAGCGACAAGTCCATGGTGATCGGCGCCAACATCCGCGACACCGCGTCGGTCGCGCAGGTGAACGACACGGGTGGCGGAGTCATCGACAAGGACATCAACGGGCGGCAGGCGAAGGAGGCGCCCGGCGGCGGCTCGGTCGACGGGTGCACGCTCGCGCTGCCGGTGGGCGAATCGTCGCGGGTCGACGTAGCGGTGATCGGCGTCGGCTCGGCGGACGAGGCTTGCCAGATTGCGGAAGCGGTCGCCAAGGCCGCTGTCGAACCGCGGTTGCCGAAGGGATAGGGGAACCCAGATGACGACGCGACAGGGTCCGCCGCCGAAGACCGCGGACAAGACGCCCCAGGAAGTCCAGGACATGGCGCCCGCCGAGCGCGATGCCTACCTGCAGCAGAAGGCCGACGAGGGTGTCGACCCGGGCAACTGGCTCTTCGGGCCGCTCCAGCAGTGGATGGCCCAGCAGAAGGCCAAGAACCAGTCCCAGGAGCTCGGCGACAAGAACGTCGCCGACGCCACCAAGGGGCGCGACGTCGAGTACGTCCAAGGCCTGAACGCGCCGAACGCGGACTACAAGGGCAACGAGCACACCCAGCTCCAGGCGTACCTGGAGAGCAATCTCGATGTCGAGCAGGTGTCCGAGGTCTCGACGGCCTACCACAAGGTCCACCAGGTCTTCGACAAGTTCGCCACGTCGATGAACACCGCGGTCAACGCCTCCAAGGGCACCTGGGAAGGCACCGCTGCGACCAACGCCCAGCAGTACTTCACCAGCCTCGGCAAGTGGTCCGACGCGAACTCGCAGAACGCGAAGCTCGCCTCGGAGACCATCTACGACCAGGGCCAAGCCGCCGCCACGGCGAAGAACTCCATGCCGGCCCCCATCCCGTTCTCCTGGGGTGACGAGTTCAAGTCCTGGGCGACGTCGAACCCGTTCAGCCTGCCGGACAACGTCGACAAGTCCCTCCAGAAGCAGCAGGACAGCCAGGCGGCGCACGACCAGGCCGCCAGCGTCATGTCGACCTACGACAAGAACCTCTACGAGGCCGCGTCGAAGCAGCCCGCCTTCGCCCCGCCGCCCAGCTTCAGCACCGGCGGTGGTACCGGTGATCCCAACGGGCCCGATGACAAGAACGGCATCAACACGCCCTCCAAGGTGGACATGCCGGGCTCCAACTCGGTGAACACGCCGGGCGGCAGCACCAACAACTTCACCACCGGCAACATCCCCGGCACCACCGGCACGCCGCAGTTCTCCGGTCCCGGGTCGACCACCGGCGCGGGTCTGCTCCCGGCCGGGACGACCACGCCGTCCGGCTTCACGCCGGGTTCGATCCCGGGTGGGTCGACGCCGAACCCGAACCAGTCCTTCGGCGGCATGCCGCCGATGAGCCCGATGCCCATGGGCGGCATGAACTTCGGCGGCGACGAGGCTTACAACTCCAAGGTCGGCGGGGGCGCCGGCCGCGGGGGCGGCGGTGGCTTCGGCCCCGGCGGCTCGGGCGGCGCCG